>PXAA01000052.1 GCA_003567205.1 Bacteroidales bacterium | reverse complement strand
TGTTTCAGCCATGGCTTTTGCTTTCCCGGGTTTTCTTTTTGCACTGTTTGCCATCGGCATTCCTGTGATCATTCATTTGTTTCGTTTCAGGAAATTCCGGACGGTTTTTTTCCCAAATATTGCTTTTCTCAGGCAACTCAGCGAAGCTTCTGACAAAGAATCGCGTTTGAAGCATTTGCTGGTACTCCTGACCAGGATCATGGCCATTGCTTTCCTGGTGATGGCTTTTGCCCGTCCTTATATCCCTGCAGGTGATGAAGACATCAGCCCGGGGGTCAATACCGTGGGCGTGTATATTGATAATTCATTCAGCATGAATGCTTTATCGGAACAGGGACGTATGCTGGACGAGGCCATATCAAGGGCGCTGGAAATTGCCGGAATGTATGGCCCTGCCGATAATTTCCTTTTGCTGACCAACGATTTTGAGGGCCGGCATCAGCGTATTGTGAGCCGCGAAGAGTTTGTGAATATGGTACAGGAAGTGACACCTTCGGCAAGGGTGCGGTCCATCACAGAGGTGATGAAACGAAAACAGGAATTGTTTTCGCGCGAACCGAAGAAAAACCAGCGCGCTTATTATATCAGCGATTTTCAGATTAGTACCTCGGGGTTGGAGCACCTGGATTTTGAACCGCAACCCCCCGCATACCTTATATACCTGCAGGCCAGGCAAAGCGATAATGTGTTCATTGACTCCCTTTGGCTCAATTCGCCGGTAGTTCTCCGGGGGCAGCCTGTAACCATGAACGTAAGAATTCAAAATAACGGGAGCCAGGCTTTGGAAAACCAGGCTATGCGATTGTTTGTGGAAGGACAGCAACGCACGGTGGTATCATACAATATCGCGCCAGGTGGGGAAGAAGTAATTGAGCTCACCTGGTCGGCCGGTTCGCAAAGTTTTCAACAAGGTCATGTTGAGATCAGTGATTACCCCGTTACATTCGACGACAGACTCTATTTCAGTTATGCCGTAACATCAGAGATTCCTGTGCTGGGGCTTGAAGGCAGTGGACGTAATCCATACCTTTACGCCTTGTTTGGAAGGGACCAGCTGTTTGATTATGCAAGCATGCCTGCTTTTACCATCGATTATTCTGCTTTTTCCACCCGGCGGTTGATTGTATTGGATGCTTTTGACCGGATATCTGCCGGTCTTTCGACGGAGTTGCAATCTTTTGTGAAGGATGGCGGAAGCCTGGTCATTTTTCCGGGAAAACAAACAGACATTGCTTCATACAATGATTTTTTAAGCGGCCTGGGTGTGGATACATATGTGCGGCTGGATACCACCCGCATGCGGGTCAGTTCCCTGAATGAGTTGCATCCCCTGTTTGAAGGTGTTTTTGAGCATATCCCGGAAAATATCGATTTGCCGGCGGCGTCACAGTATTATGTCATATCCCGCCCCCTTGGTTCAATGGGCGAGGACCTGCTTCAATTCCAGAATGGATTGCCTTTTTTCGCCTCCCATCCCGCGGGCAGCGGACAGGTCTTTCTTTCTGCGGTGCTCCTCGATGATTCTTTCAGCAATTTTCAACGGCATTCGTTATTTGTACCCATCATGGCAAATATAGCCCTGCAGAGCGGTTATGTGCATCCATTGTACCATACCATTGGGATTGATCAGCCGGTGGTGTTTTACTTACGCAGCGGACCAGCAGACAGGGTCTATTACTTGAGAAATGATGTATTTGAGCTGATTCCCGAACAGAGGCGGTCGGGGGGTCAGATGCAATTTTTTTTCCATGACCAGATTGAAGAAGATGGCCATTATAATATGTTTTTCGGAGAGGAAAGGATTGGCGCATTGTCTTTTAATTATGACCGGCGTGAGTCGTTGCTGGAGGCATACACAAAGGATGCATTGGAAGATTTGCTGGCCAGCCGGGAACTATCTGCAGTGCAGGTGGTTGATGCCGGGCAGAAAACCCTGGACCAGGTTATCAGGGAACTGAGCATGGGGGTGCAGTTATGGCGTCTGTTCCTGGTACTGGCCCTGATCTTTTTGCTTGTTGAAGTGTTAATACTCCGCTTCTGGAAATAGCAGGTATTATAGGCGATTTATTTATAAATTTGCAGCAATTGTGAGGAATAACAAGAAGGCATAGGAGAATATTGAATACACATGATTGGAGAAGAACACAAAGAAGAGAAAAAACAAAATGCCGGGCAGGAAACCTCAGGCACGGATGGGTCTGACACAGATCATGGTCCTGACGCAGGCATGAAGGTTACACGTTTATCAGACATGTACCAGGACTGGTTCCTGGACTATGCCTCCTATGTGATTTTAGAGCGGGCTGTTCCGGATATCCACGACGGACTCAAGCCTGTTCAACGGCGCATACTTCATGCCATGAAGGAGCTGGACGATGGCCGTTACAACAAGGTGGCAAATATCATTGGGCACACCATGAAGTACCATCCCCACGGCGATGCTTCCATCGGTGATGCGCTGGTCCAGCTGGGCCAGAAAGACCTTCTGATTGACACCCAGGGAAACTGGGGCAATATTCTTACCGGCGACAGTTCTGCTGCCCCCAGGTATATTGAAGCGAGGCCTTCGAAGTTTGCCCTGGAGGTGCTTTATAACCCCAAGACTACTGAATGGAAAGTAAGCTATGACGGAAGAAACAAAGAACCCCTTCACCTGCCTGTTAAGTTTCCCCTCCTGCTGGCCCAGGGTGTGGAGGGAATTGCCGTTGGGCTGGCATCGAAAATTCTCCCCCATAACTTTAATGAGTTGATTGATGCCTCCATAGAGAGCCTCAAGGGTAAAGAACCTGATATAAAGCCGGATTTCCCATCGGGGGGTTATGCCGACTTTTCCAGATACAATGGCGGAATGCGTGGAGGAAAGGTGCGGGTCCGGGCAAAGATCAATATACTGGACAAGAAGACACTGGTGATTAACGAGATTCCTTTTGGCACCAACACTGTGAGCCTGATGGACAGCGTTGTGGCTGCCAATGACAAAGGCAAGATCAAGATCAGGAAGATCGAAGACAACACCGCCGAGCATGTTGAGATTGTCATACACCTGGCCCCCGGAATTTCCCCTGATCAGGCCATTGATGCCCTGTATCTTTTCACCGACTGCGAGGTAAGTATCTCTCCCAATTGTTGCGTTGTAGAGCAGGATAAACCCCGCTTTCTCTGCGTAAATGAAGTGTTGAAGATCTCTGCCCAAAACACCTATGACCTGTTGAGAAAAGAGCTGGAAATCGAAAGGGATGAACTGGTGGAACAGCTTTTCTTCGCCAGCCTGGAAAAAATCTTCATCGAGCAGCGCATTTACCGAAAAATCGAACAATGCGAAAGCTGGGAGGCAGTTATCAAAACCATCGAAAAGGGTCTGGAAGCATTTAAGGACCAGTTTTACAGGGAAATCACCAGGGAAGACATCATTCACCTGACCGAGATCAAAATAAAGCGCATTTCAAAATACGATGTTGGCAAGGCGGAGAAGGATATCCTGCAACTTGAGGAACGCCTTGAAAAAACAAGGTTCTATCTTGAGAACCTTGTAGAATATGCCATCGACTACTTCAGGTCCATCAAAAAGAAATTTGGCAAGGGCAGGGAGCGCAAGACGGATATTCGCTATTTCGACAGCATAGAGGCGTCGCGGGTAGCGGTTGCCAATGAAAAATTATATGTGAACCGGCAGGAGGGATTTGCCGGCACAGCCCTTAAAAAGGATGAGTTTGTCTGCGAATGTTCCGATCTGGACGACATCATTGTATTCAGAGAGGACGGCACGTATATGGTCACCAAGGTCACTGAAAAATCTTTTATTGGTAAGAATATCATTCATATTGGTGTATTTGAACGCAATGATGAACGAACGATTTACAATGTAATTTACCGCGACGGACAAGGCGGAGCCACCTATATGAAACGCTTTCCGGTAAAGGGGGTTACCCGCGACAAGGAATATGTGCTTACCAAAGGGAGCCCGGGCACCAAGATCATCTACTTTACAGCCAATCCCAACGGGGAGGCAGAGGTTGTTACCGTTTATCTCCGGCACAAACCACGTTTAAAAAAGACAGTGTTTGAGATGGATTTCAGCGACCTGGCCATCAAAGGCAGGGGGGCTGCAGGGAATATTCTTACCAAGCATGCTGTGCGGCGAATTGTATTGAAAGATGAGGGGGTTTCCACCCTGGGTGCAATGGACATATGGTTTGACGATACGGTATTGCGGTTGAACTCAGATAAGCGCGGCCAATATCTCGGGGCATTTAAGGGAGATGAAAAGATTTTGACCGTTTACGGGGCAGGCATTTACCGCGTGATGAATTTTGATTTGTCCAATCATTTTGAAGAGAACCCCATGCTGATACAGAAGCTGCTGCCCTCTACCGTAGCTACTGCTGTATATTTTGATTCAGGCCAGGGATATCATTATATTAAACGTTTTGAACCGGAGGCCAATGGCAAGGTAAGCGATTTTATCGGTGATGATAACGGCAATAAACTACTGCTGATTACCACTGAAAAACACCCTCGCCTGCTTGTTACTTATCCTGAGTCTGACCGGAGACAAAAAACCGAAGAGATCATCGATGTGGCGGAGTTTATTGCCATCAAAAGCTACCGTGCCAAAGGGAAAAGGCTGGCCAATACCAAAATCAAGTCGGTGCAGTGGCTGGAACCTTTGGTCAGGGAAGAGGATGCACTGACGGAACCGGAACCCCAAAAAGAAGAGGCTTTGCCTGAGCCGGGACCTGGTAAAGAAGAGGTTCTGCCTGAGCCAGCGGATGATAAAGAAACACCGCAGGAAATACCCAAACCCGGCAACAAAGAAAGACAGATTCGTCTCGACCTGGATATTTAGGTTATGTTGAGTTGTTAAGATGTTGATTTATTGCACTATCCAACTGCAAGTATGGCTGCGATCAGGCTGCTGACATTTCAATGATCTTCACGATTACCTGGCTGGCTTTTTCCATGCTTTCGAGGGGAATAAACTCAAAACGTCCGTGGTAATTGTGGCCACCTGTGAATATGTTCGGGCAGGGCAATCCCATGTATGAAAGTCTGGATCCGTCTGTGCCGCCGCGTATGGGTTTGATCAGGGGGCGGATATCCAAGGCTTTCATCGCTTTTTTGGCCAGTTCAACAATATGCATTACAGGGAAAATCTTGCTGTGCATATTGTAATACTGGTCCTTTATTTCCAGCTGGAAACAGCCTTGTCCGTAATTATCATTCAGGCGGTTGACCGCATGGCGCAAATGGGCTTTTCTATGATCAAAGTGCTGGTGGTCATGATCCCTGATAATATATTCCATAACGGCATGATCCACAGTGGCCCTGAACCCGGTGAGATGGAAAAACCCCTCGTAGCCGGTGGTGTGTTCCGGCCTTTCCCTGGACGGCAACGCCTGGTTGAGTTCCATGCCCAACAGGCATGCATTGATCATTTTGCCACTGGCTTCGCCGGGATGTATATTCCTGCCGTGGATTGTAATTTTGGCATGGGCTGCATTGAAGTTCTCGTATTGCAATTCACCCAGTTCCCCGCCGTCGATGGTATAGGCAAAATCGGCACCAAATTGTTCCACATCGAAATAATCTACCCCTTTGCCGATCTCCTCATCGGGCGTGAATGCCACTTTGATGGTTCCATGGGATATCCGGGGGTTGTCTGCTAAATATTCCAATGCAGCCATGATTTCTGCGATCCCCGCCTTGTTGTCGGCACCCAGCAGGGTGGTGCCGTCTGAAGTGATCAGCGTTTGGCCGGTATATTTGCGCAGGTCCGGGAAATCGGCAACCCGCATAACAATGTTTTTAGTTGTATTGAGCAACAGGTCCTGGCCATCATAGTTGGCGTGGGTCTTTGCACTGATATTTGTTCCGCATGCATCCGGACTGGTATCCATATGGGCGATAAAGCCAATAACAGGAACGTCTTTGTCTGTATTGGCCGGCAGGGTGGCCAGCACGTATCCGTTCCGGTCGATGGCAGCATCCGCAAGCCCCAGTGCCTTCAACTCCCCGGCCAGTAGTTTGGCCAGAGCGTATTGGTTTTGATTGCTCGGAAACGTATCTGCCTCCGGGTCACTCCGGGTATCAATGGCAATATATTTCAGAAAGCGGTTGAGCATGCTTTCTTTATTGATGTAAATGAAAGAATTCATTCTGATTATGTATTCTATAACAATATATCGTTCAAGGGTTTAAGGATTCCATGCCGGGACAGTGAACACATGATTGGTTCAATGGCGCAATTTTTTCAGCATGATGCCCCCCATGAAACGTCCGGTAATTCCCTGGTTGGCCCGTGAGGAAAAAAATGTTTCGTGCTCGCACTGGCTGCAGATCCCCGCCAGTTCAATGTGTTTTTCTTTTACACCTGCGTCCTTGAGTTGCCTGATATTGGCCTCCCACTGGTCGAATATATATTTTCCGGAATTGGCGACCGGTTTAACGATTTCTTTTACAGAACCCAGTGCTGTCTTTGCCTCGCGGAAAACATCTTCTCCGACTTCATAACAACAAGGTCCGTTTGAAGGCCCCAGCCCGGCAAAAATATTTTCTGCCCTGCAGTCATAATGTTGTACCATCTTGGCAATGGCTTCCGGGACAATTTTGCGCAAGGTGCCTTTCCATCCGGCATGCAGTGAAGCGATCACCTGCTGTTTGGGATCATAAAGCAATATTGGCACACAATCGGCCACCTGAACACCCAGGCATATGTTCTTTACATTGGTCACCATCCCGTCTGTGTTTGCCAGCGACGTGTCTTTTTCCAGGGATCCCTTGCCGCGTCCGGTATCATTGACAATGGCCACATTGGCACTGTGGCACTGATTGGCAAAGGTGTATTTCAGCAAGTCTGTCCCCAGGGCATCCGCCAGGATCCGCCGGTTCTGCAACACCCTGAAATTGTTGTCGCCCACATGAAAGCCAATATTCAATGAGGAAAAATTTCCATCGCTGATGCCTCCCTGGCGGGTGGAAACAAAATGAATGAGGTTGTCGAATTGGGAAAGATTGTCGAAGGCATACACCGTGGTATCGCCCAGGTCTTGCGGATGCATAATCATGTTTTTGGTTGTCGTTCAAATATATAAATTTTTATTCGATATACAGCGTAATGGCCACATCGTCATCACATGAAAGGTGATTTTCATACATTTGTAATCAATCAATCAAACCCTAACATGGCCGGCATCTATATTCATATTCCATTCTGCCGGCAGGCCTGTTATTACTGCAACTTCCACTTTTCGGTATCTTTCAGGAATATGGATGCGTTTCAGAAGGCACTTCTGAAGGAGATCACCATGCGATCGGCATTCTTTAAAGATGCACTTCATAGTGAAGCGTCAGAGGGTATCGATACAATATATATTGGCGGTGGAACACCATCGGTTCTTGGCACTTCGGAACTCAGCAAAATATTCGAACAACTGGGCAGTCATTTTTTCCTCGAAAATACCACTGAGGTTACCCTTGAGGCAAATCCGGACGACATGACCGTTGAAAATCTTCTTTTCTTGAGACAAGGCTTTGTCAACAGGCTAAGTATAGGCATCCAAAGTTTTTCCCATGCGGACCTTCGCTTCCTGAATCGTATCCATTCGCCCGGGCAGGCCGTGGAGAGCGTAAAAAATGCCCGCAAGGCTGGTTTTGATCAACTCACCATTGATCTGATCTACGGAATCCCCACCTTAAGCGACACCACGTGGAAGGACCATCTTGCACGGGCTGTGGACCTGGGGGTGCCTCATGTGTCGGCCTATGCGCTGACCGTTGAAAAAAAGACCGTTCTGGATCATATGATCAGCAAAGGAAAGGCCCCGCCCGTTAGTGATGAGCAGTGTGCAAGGCAATTTGACATCCTGTGCGGGTTTATGGAGAAACATGGATACCTGCACTATGAGATATCAAACTTTGCACTGCCAGGACATTTTTCAAAACATAACCTCAGTTATTGGACGGGTGTCCCGTATCTTGGCCTGGGGCCATCGGCACACAGCTATATACAGGGAAAACGCTTTTGGAATGTGGCCAATACCTCCCGGTATATTGCCTGTATCAACCAGGGTAGTGTCCCTGCGGATGGAGAGATCCTGAGCCCGGCGCAGGAACTGAACGAATATGTGATGACCTCCTTACGCACCATGTGGGGATGTGATCTGCAAAAAGTGGAGGAAAACTGGGGTTCCCATGCTTTGAAAGACCTGGAAAAGAAAGCGTCAAATTATCTGCAAAGCGGACTCATGATGGAAAAAATGCGCCACCTGGTGTTGACCCGAAAAGGAAAATTCCTGGCCGACGGCATCGCCGCCAATTTATTCACCATAAAGTAAAAAATCACGACGAAATATCAAAAACTAATCACCAACCACCAATTACTAATTACTAATTACCAATTACTAATTACTTATTACTTCTACCACCCCTAGGATGGTACGACAACAAATTCTCCCGGAGGTATTCCCTGCTCAGGTGGGTATAGATCTCTGTTGTGGTAATGGATTCATGACCCAGCATGTCCTGGACTGCCCTCAGGTCTGCACCTCCCTCCACCAGATGGGTGGCGAAGCTGTGGCGCAGGGTATGGGGGCTCGCCTTTTTTCTGAGGCCTGCAGCCTGGCATAGTTCTTTGATTATACCAAATATCATAACGCGACTCAGCGACCTTCCACGGCGGCTCAAAAACAGATGGTCTTCGAAGCCCCCGGCTACGGTCAGCTGGATTCTGGATCCTGAGAGATAAAGCCGGATATGCTTCAGCGCTTCGCGTCCAATGGGGACCATCCGTTGTTTATTCCCTTTGCCGGTTACCTTGATGAACTCTTCGCGCATGAACACATCCGATATTTTCAGTTGAATTAGTTCAGAGACTCTGAGTCCGCAGCCGTACAAGGTTTCAATGATTGCCCTGTTGCGCTGGCTTTGGGCTTTGCTCATGTCAATGGCAGCGATCAAACGCTCAATTTCATGAACAGACAATACTTCCGGCAGCTTCCGGCCCAGGCGCGGCAATTCCAGGGTGGCCGACGGATCGGTCCGGACCTCATCTTCCATCAGAAGATAGCGGAAAAAAGCACGGATGCCCGATATAATACGGGCCTGGGTATGTTCGCCGACGCCCAGTGAATGAATCCAGTGCAGGAAATCCAACAGGTCGGCCTGCCGGATGTTTTGGGGCGATAGCTTGTGCTCTTTTTCAGTGGCAAAGGAGGCCAGCTTTTCCACATCACCTACATAGGCTGCAATGGTATTGTCCGAAAGCGACCGTTCGAGCCTCAGGTAATCTGCAAAACCTTTTATCCAAATATGCCAGCTCATGTGAACATCAAACGAGTAAAAACTGTCCTTGCTTATCGCAAAGTTAGCATCTGCTTTGAAAAACCGGTTCTTTTCAGTGGATTTTTTATGATGCACCGCAGCATTTGATTAATTTTGACGGATTATTCCCTCACCGGATCTACCCGGCATTAAACTGATATGAAAAAACGACACAATCTTATAATGATTCGCGACGTCCTCGTCCGGCCTGGCCGTTTTTTCGGGGAGCTTGCCATAAATATGCCTGAGACCAAAACTTTTTTTCTCTCATATGGAATGCCTTTAATGACATTGGGGGCTGTCGGCCGCATGGTACGGGTTTTGAGTCAGCATACCCGGGACGGCATTGCGCCCGGGGGAGTATATCTTTCCGGTACATTCCTGATCAGCCTGACCGCCTATATCCTATCAGTATGGCTTGGCGCCAGGATTATTGCGCGTCTTGCCCGGGCCTTCGGCAGCGAACAGGATCCGGATAAATCCTTGTTGCTGTGCATTATCGCATATACCCCCTTAATGCTTGCCCAGATATTGGCCGCCCTTAACCCGGCCATTGAACCAGTGTGGATTTTGGGGCTTATATATGCTGCTTTTATTTTTGGCAAAGGAGCTGGTCCCCTGCTCCTGACACCTCCGCACAAAACACTTGGTTTTACGCTGATCGGGTTCTTTGTCCTTTTTGGAATTTCATCCGTATGCATTCATGTATTGTCTGCTTTGTTTATCTTTGGGGCATCATAATTAAAGTCATCCATTAACATTATGTCTGTGAAGTTTTACCTGAAGTTTCCCTTATATATCATTGTTAGTTTTCTGATTCTTTTGCTGGCCTGGTTTGTCTTGATGCGCCCCGGTGATGAAGCCCATACAGAGCTGCCGGATGAAACTTACCAGGAAGAAGAACTGCCGGAAAAGGAAAAACAGGTCATGGAGATGGATGAATTTGGCCTGCCAAAAGAGAACTACCGTGTCGAAACCATGCGCGTCCGGTCCGGACATACATTGTCCCATATTTTTGACCGCTTTGGCTTCAGCCCGGTCGTAACAGACCGTGTGGCCCGTGAGATGATCGAAGTGTTCAATCCCCGGCGGATGCGCAGGGGCAATCATTATCATGGCTATTTTGCCATGGACAGTACCGAAACGTTTGATTATTTTGTGTACGAGATATCTGACCTGGAATTTGTCCTGGTTGATTTTCGTGATTCTGTCCGGGTAACACGGGTTGAAAAAGAAATATCCATCGTTCCGAAAATGGCTTCGGGCGTCATTTATTCCTCATTGTGGAATACCTTGTTGGATAATGAACTGCATCCTGAACTGGCCATTCATATGTCGCGCATACTGGCCTGGTCGGTGGATTTTTACCGCATCTTTTCCGGCGACCGTTTTAAGGTGTTGTATGCCATGAAATATGTTGACGACAGGCCCGTAGGTGTTTCCCATGTGGATGCGGTATATTTTATGCACCGTGGGAGGGAGGTGGAAGGCTATCGTTTTGAGGCGGATACCATCAAAGGGTATTATGATGCAGCAGGGAACAATCTGCGCAAGGTCTTCTTACGTGCACCCCTGGAGTTTGGCCGCATTTCCTCACGATATTCACACAGCCGCTTGCATCCCATCCATGGAGACCGGCGCCCCCACCTGGGCACTGATTATGCCGCCCCGCATGGCACCCCCATACTGGCGGTAGGAGATGGTGAGGTAACCCGGACAAGCTATACAAGGGGCAATGGCAATTATGTGCATATCCGGCACAACTCGGTGTATGAAACACAATATCTGCATATGTCGCGCTTTGCCACCGGCATACGCCCCGGTGTCAGGGTGACGCAGGGACAGGTGATTGGTTATGTAGGCAGCACGGGTCTTGCCACAGGACCCCATGTATGCTTCCGTTTCTGGAAAAACGGACAGCAGGTGGATCACCTCAGGCTGGATTTTCCCAGCGGGGATCCCTTACCTGAAGACTATATGGATGATTTTGTAATACGGATGCAGCGACTGCGCATGGAACTCGATGCCATCGACTTTGCACCGGAGGTGTAAGCTTTTAGATTATAGCGCGCGGCGAATGGCCAGGAGTTTTTCCAGCAGCTTTTCGAGTTTATCCAGCCGGAGCATATTGGCTCCGTCCGACTTTGCTTTTTCCGGTTCAGGGTGTGTTTCGATGAACAGCCCGTCGGCGCCCGCAGCAATGCCGGCTTTGGCCATGGTTTCAATAAGGTGGGGCAGTCCGCCGGTAACCCCACCGTCCTGGTTGGGTCTTTGCAAAGAATGGGTTACATCGTAGATAACCGGCACCCCGAACGCCTGCATTTGGAGAATTCCGCGAAAATCCACCACCAGGTCACCATAACCAAAAGTGCTGCCCCGCTCGGTAACCATCACCATATTATTTCCTGTCGACCGGACTTTCTCTATGGCAAAACGCATGGCCCCGGGAGATAAAAACTGACCTTTTTTGATGTTGACGGCCTTTCCGGTCCTGGCTGCTGCAAGCAATAAGTCCGTTTGGCGGCAGAGGAAAGCGGGAATCTGCAAAACATCTGCTGTTTTCCCGGCCATTTCTGCTTCTGCTTCGCTATGAACATCAGTCAGAACGGGTATGTTGAATTGTTTGCCGATGTTCCCGAGCACCTGCAGGGCCTTTTCATCACCAATACCCGTAAAGCTGTCCAGCTTGCTCCGGTTGGCCTTTTTATAGGAGGCTTTGAAAATATACGGGATACCAAGTTTTTCGGTAATCTCCGCAATTTCTCCGGCAATCCTGAACCCCATGTTTTCATCTTCAAGCACACAGGGCCCACCCACCAGGAAAAACGGCCCACCCGGCTTCCTTTTATTTAAGAAAACACGACTAACAACATCATTTATCATACTAAATACTAATTACTAATTACTAATTACTTACTTATTACTACACCAGATCCTCCAGCCTCCCTTTCCCCTCACGAACAACTTCCATCTCATCCCCGGTACAGTCAATCACTGTGGACGCCTGGTTGCCCCCGTTGCCGCCATCAATCACGATATCTACGAGCTGTTGGTAGTTTTCATGGATCAGCTCAGGATCTGCAGTGTACTCAATGATCTCATCATTATCATATACGGAGGTTGAAATGATTGGGTTGCCGAGCATCCTGACCAATTCGCGCGCAATCCTGTTGTCAGGCACCCTGATCCCTACCGTTTTTTTCCGGCTTTGAAATAGTTTTGGCACATTGTTGTTGGCATTTAAAATAAAGGTGAAGGGACCGGGCAAGCCTTTTTTCATGGCCTTGTAAATGCTTGTGGTAAAAGGCTTAGTGAGGTCAGAGATATGGCTCAGGTCGTGGCAAATCAAAGAAAAGTTGGCTTTATCCGGTTTGATATTCTTGATCTGGGCCACGCGCTGAACCGCCCTGGGTTGATGAATGTCGCAGCCGATGGCATATACGGTGTCGGTGGGATAAATGATTACACCTCCCTGACGCAGGCAGTCCACCACAAGGCGAAGCAGTCGCTCACTGGGGTTGTCGGGATGTATTCTGATAAGCATAATATCTTTATTGGGGGTTGGTATGTTGCAAAGTTACATTTAATTGCAATTACTCCCCCTGTTTTTTACAGATATTCCCCATGCCTTTATAAAGGCAGAAAACATTACCTTTGCCATGCCAATAATCATTCAGCTCAAAGGTTTTATTCATGCGGTTACTTGTTTTTGTTTTGTGGGCTTTGCTGGTTGCTCCTGGCTTGTTTGCCGGCCAACAGACTTGTGAAACAAGAACGCAATCGATCGAACAATCTTTTTCCTTTTCCCCTTATCCCGGCCATAACCAGGCCATTGTCAATACCATCCTTGAAACACTTGCCCGGGGCTCCGGAAAACTGCGTGTGTATACATCGTATCACTTGCAAGTGTTTTTGCGGATGGAGTTATATCAAGATACGGAAAACAGTATGCGTTTGCTCGTTTTTGCCGATGAATCAGAAATTGAAGGGGATACCTATTACAAAGACTTTAATCTGTCGCATCTGCTATCACCAGATAAGGCAGATTTTGAAATCATGGTTTCCGGTCATGATCAGCAAATTGTTTATTCTGAAGGTTTTAAAGGGGAGGAAACCCCCCTGCAGGGCGCATTGTGGCTGGAAATCGTTTTTCCATACAAGGGTAGCGCCGATGATCTTGCAGTCAGGTTCAGTGATGCCATTTTTTATTATGATGACCGCACACTCGACCGCATACTTCAGTGGAATGAATCACTAAGAAGTTATTATGCTGCTCCGGCCGGCCTCGAAAAAGTCCGGGATCTTATCCGGGATTTGAATCCGGGTGACCCGGAAAACGTCCTTCTGGAAGAGTTTCGCCTATGCGAAGCGGAAGCATTGATGGGGGCCATTGACTATGAACCCTTTCATCATTGGCTGGATCTCCCCAACAATGACCCGCTGGCTTTTCTGCCGGCATATGAATCACTGAAAATGCAGATCGACTCATTGCGGGATGCTTTCAATCATTCCATCGTGCACATCGATTCTTTGTTTTACCATCGCGGGATGGCCCTGGCCAAAGAATTGTCGCTGGCCCATGGCCGTTCGCATTTTTTATCTGCCATCACGTACAATCCATTTCACATTCCCTCTCATCTGGCCATTGCCAAGGCGGATCGTTTGTCGGGCGACAGGGTAGATGCACTGGACAGGCTGGAAAGTATATTGACCCTGATGCAGCCCGACCATACGCAGCGTCGGTATGCACATCAGCTTACAGATTCTGTTCTGGCTATGTTTTTTGATGCTTCCCGAATGATGATTGCCGAAGAACGCTTCATCAGGTCCCTTGAGATACTGGAACACGCCAGGGTGTTTTGCGGCAATGTGAAAGGCTTTTTTCCCTGCCCGGGCGAACTCCATACCTTGCTTACAAAAAGCCATATGGGCGTTTACAGGTCTTTCCTGGTAGTGGCCACAAGGGCCCTGCGCAGCGACAACCTGGGTTTTGCCCGGACATATATTCAAACCGCCAGGAACTACCAGGAAAATCATCCGGATTTTACTCAACACTACGAAGAGGCCACGGATCTTTTATTCAGGGTATTTACCCGTTACAGGGTGTTGGCCGGGATGTATGAAATGCAGGGCGATGTCGCTGAAGCAAGTCGCTATCTTGCAGAAGCAAAGGAGATGGCCGAAAGCCATGCGTCACTTTTTGAGTATGCCATACATTCCCAAAGCCAGGAAACGCTTCAGACGGGTGTGTTGAACTATGCTGCCGTCGGGATGCCCCATCAAAGCATTGATTTTTTGTGGACATTGAAAGATCAGGGTGTTTCATCCGATGCGCTGGCATACCACCAAAGGCTTGCCGGACTGGAGGCGGCCCGCTATTATCAGGGTAAGCCCGGAGAAAATAAAAAACCAGGGGAGCTGGTCAATGAATTGACAGGCGATGACCCCTGGTTTGAAGTTTTCGTCCGTTATTTTCTGGACAGTTGGTAAGCTTATTTTTCTTTCCCGGTTTTTTTTATAGTAAATCCGAAGTGATAGGCCCCGATGATCATGGCTCCGCTCACAAGCACCACGTTTTTAATGATGTACTGACCCACCAGGGTGGGCGTGAAGGGTACCATATTGAATGTTTCTGAAGGGAAAAAGAACAATGGGGTTACGGTACCGATCATCTGCAGGAACAATAAGGGGATGGCAATACGCATAAAACGGCCGAAAATAAAGGTTAGGCCGATGATTACCTCCCATGCTGCCAGCAAAGGCATACCCAATGACTGGGTGATTATGCCAAAGGTCATTACTTCGATGGTGCGTGTGGCCAGGTCTTCGGCAGAACTGACCCCGGGAAAGAATTTTTGCACACCAAACCAGAAAAAAACAATTCCGATACTGATGCGCAACAAAGTGACACCATACTTTGCCATCCACTGATAGGCTTTGTTTTCTTGAGGTGTAAGTTGGTCCATGTTACAAGGTTTTTGTTATGTTATTTGCTTAACGAACATCAAACAATATATAAATATTTAATCCCTGACAGGGAATTTAATGAATCGATTAATCCCGGGGTGCTTGTTCGTCGAGGGAAACGATCCGGTATAGGTCCGTTCGCCTGTCGTTCCAGTTGGTCACTGTACCCCTGTTGCGGTGTCTTTTTAACAGCTCCAGGTCAATATCATTGATGATAACGGTTTCTACGTTGGGTGTGCATTCTCCTGCAATCGCATCGCGGGCAAAGGAGAAGTCTGAAGGGGTAAAGATGCCGGACTGGGCGTATTGGATATCCATATTATCGACCTGTGGCAGGTTGCCAACTGTTCCGGCAATGGCTACAAATATCTGGTTTTCAACACAGCGCGCCTGTGCGCAGTAGCGTACACGCAGATAACCCTGCCGGTCATCGGTACAGAAAGGAACAAATATCAGGCGCGTACCTCTTTCAACGGCAATCCTCGCCAGTTCCGGAAACTCGATATCGTAGCATATCATGATAGATATTTTTCCTTTGTCGGTGTCAAACACCTCCAGCTTATTGCCTGGCTTCACACCCCACCATTTTTTTTCGTTGGGGGTGATATGCAATTTGTATTGCTTGCCTATTTCTCCGTTTCTCTGAAACAGGTAGGCGATGTTATACAGGTCATCACCTTCGGGGGTGAAGTGGGATCCGGCCAGGATATTGATGTTATATTTAATGGCCAGCTCACTGAATAGATCCAGGTATTGTTCTGTGAATTCGCCAATCTTACGGGCTGCAGCGCCCGGTTCTTCTTTTGGGAACAGGGAGAGAAGCTGCAGTGTGAATATCTCGGGGAAGAGCACAAAGTCGCTTTTGTAACCGGAGGCTACGTCAATAAAATATTCGCTTTGTATGGCAAATTCATCAAAGTTTTTGATGGGACGCATCTGGTATTGCACCACGCAAATGCGCACGGGTGCGGCAGCCAGGAATTGTTTTTCTTTTTCTTCCTGAAAATCAAAATTTGTCCATTCCAGGTACGTGGCATAACCCGATGATTCGTTGTCGTCGTCCATGTATTGCCTGAGGATCTTTTTCAGGGAAAACCCATTAGACAGCTGGGGGGTCAGTACCGGATCGAAGATGGCGCGGCTTGTGACGCGGTCAACATACTGGGTGATGCTGAGCTCTTTCCGGTAGTTCTGGTAGCCAGGCAGGCGGCCCCCGATCACAATCCGGCGGAGGTTGAGTTTCCGGCACAAATCCTTCCGGGCTTCGTACAGCCTGGTCGCCAGCTTCATACCGCGGAATTCGGGATGCACCATGATTTCCATACCATACAAGGTGTCGCCGTCGGGGTTATGGGTGCCGATATTTCCAAAATCGCAGATTTCGTCCCATGACATATTCATGTCGAAATCTTCAGAATCGACAATCAGGCTTGCCGAAGAAGCAACCAGTCGTCCGTCGATCCCAATCACGATCTGTCCGTCGGGAAATCCCTTTAACTGGTTTTCGATGTTTTGCTTTGACCAGACGTCCATACCCGGGAAGCAGATCTTCTGCATCGACACCAACTGATCGAAATCATCCATTCGGAGGTTTCGAATGGTGAGCTGAAACTCAAAATCCTGGAGGTTTATTTTTTCCATTTCAGTAACGATCCCTTATATCGATCGACTCGCCATCACGGAAGTCGTCTGATAGCAACAAATGGGCAATTTTTTTCCCTGCCAGGGCAGGGGAGATTAACTGGCCGGACTCTTTCAATTCTACAAATTTTTGCCGATGGATGAAATCACGTTCCTTGCTTCCCCGGATGATGGTCTGCATTCCCGTGTCTATGATGCCCGGAGCCACTGACATGCTCTGTACCGGGCAGGCCTCGTTTTTTTGTTCTTCCGCAACGCAGCGACCGAACATGTCCAGTCCGGCCTTTCCCGTACAATAGCAACTCCAGCCGTAATAGGGGTTCTTTGCTGCCCCCGAAGAAATATTCAGGATGCGCTTTTCCCCTTTAAAATCGATGGTGTGACGGATAAAAGCTGCTGTGAGCAGCATCGGGGCGATCAGATTGATCCGCAGGTGCATGTCTATGGCCTCCGGTTTACAGTCTTCGACACGACGCACCGGTTCAACGACCCCTGCATTATTTACCAGGTAAATGCCCGTAGCTGCCCCTTTGTCAATTTTTTGGAAAATGTTCCCTGCAAGGCTTGTAATTTCATGATTGACCGCAAGGTCAAAGAAAAAAAAGTCGAGGGGACAGTTTTTCGCAGCGGCCATTGTCTTTAGTTGCCGGCTTTCGCTGCGTGATATACATAGCAAGTGATGCCCTTCTTCGAGCAAAGCAAGCGCCAGGCCTTCACCAAGGCCCTTGCTTGCACCGCTGATTATAAAATACTTCATAATGGAAATGGGATTAATTGTCTTCTTCAGACAAATTGCCAACAGACTTTATTGACCCTGTTTGCGGGTGGAATTCGATGGCCGTATTTGTGGCCGGAAGGTGGGTAACCACGCCAAACTGGCTGACCAGCATCCTCGCTTCGGCTCTTTTTTCCGTGCCCAGGTGTAAGACCAGATCGGCATATTCAGGGATGCGGTGGTGCAATCCTTTGTCAGTTCTCCTCCTGCTGTCGGTATGCCGCATAATTTGCCGCTGCAGCGCATCACTTGTTTTGCTTCTATGGTATGAAATACTTACCGGAACTCCTTCGTCAGCCGTTAGCACCCCTTTGTTTGAGGAAAAGCCAAACAATATGTGCCTGCTTGCTGCATCTTCCCTGGCAGGACGGTGAATAAAGCGGTAATTTTTTGTTTGGGTCGAGACAATGCCCGTGAAAAGATTTAAATAATCGCCCTCCAGCTTATCCATTTCCGAATACATATATTCCAGGGATTCCTTTGAATAATTGATTTCCTGGAATCCACTGATCAGGTCAAACTTTTTTTCCCTGATCTCCATAATGTAATCAGCCACCTCCCGGGCACGAAGTTCCTGGCCCTTTTCTACCCAGCTTCTTCGCAGGGTTTGCCGCTGCACGGTGAGGGTGTCCATTTGCACATATTCGGTAATGGTATTGATCTGCTCCATCAGATTGCTGTCAATAAAATAGTTAAAGGTCACGTCGGCATCGAAACACCTGTAATCTTCACCCGGAACCGTGATCTTCCCGGGCCCGTCGTCAGCAAAGGTTTTATTCAGGCTGTATATGATGCCTGCATCACACATGGACAGAAAAAAGTCCGGTGCTTCGTCCGGTACCGTCAGGTAATAGATATGGTCCGGATCAGGTTCGGCAAAGCTGTTAATGGATATGCTGGAAATCTCGTAACTTTTTGACTGGGAAAAGATCACTTCATCAAGCCCCAGGTAAGGTTCGGCGTATGCCGCGTAAGGTCCCGGGGTTTTGGTGGTTTCCCTGATTTCCACATCTATGGCGACTACGGTGCGCGGTAAAGCGTAATAAAATACAGTACCTGGCATTCCTGCCTCCATCCGTTGAATGCTTTCTGAGGTAATGGGTTGTTGGCTGCTGCATGCCGGCAATAAGCATATCAAAACCAGCAACACGGGAATTATGAATTTTTGCATGGGATATGGTTTTTCAAAAATTAACGCAGGAAGCCCAGGTTGGCATTCCTGTCAAACTCCAGGGTTGGTTCACCCTTGCGGAACACTTTTATTGTTTTGGACCCGATGTACTTGATGTCATCACCTTCAATACGAAGCATCGTACCTTCTTTCAGGCCCACAATAATCATATCCGGGTTTGCCACCAGGAATTCGCGAATGCGTTCTTCCCTTGTTTCTCCGTTGTGGTTGGGAATGATGGCATCCGTATAATGGGGGTTTATCTGGAATCCGACCAGGCCCAGGGTCTCAAAGCTGGCGGGCTGAATGATAGGCATGTCGTTGGTGGTTTTCAGGGAGGGGCATGCCGCATTGCTTCCTGCGCTCCACCCGATATATGGTATGCCAGATAATACCCTTTTGCGAATGGCTTCCATAATGCCTGTTTCATGCATCATGTGCACCAGGTGAAAGGTATTGCCACCCCCCACAACGATGGCTTCGGCCTGCTCAATTGCAGCCACCGGGTCATCTGTTTTGTGAATGGACAGCAGGGCATATCCAAGTTTATTAAATATGTTTTTAACTTTAGAGGAATATTCATCATATGATATACTTACGCCGGCATACGGAATGAACAACACTTCTTTGACCATCTCGCCCAGAAAACTCTTTATGCGAGGTTTGGTGTACTCCAGGTATTCCTCTCCATAATTTGTAGAATTGCTGATCAATAAAAGTCGCTTATCCATAATTGTGTGATTTTTGTGGCCTTGTGCAGGCAAAGCCCTTATTTTCTTCAAAGATAATAAATATGTTGTAGGGTTAACTTAAAGAAAAACGTTATTTTTGAATCTGTAAACCATTGGGTGATGCGATATGTTTGAGCTGGCGGAAAAGATTGGTGAGGGCAATTTCAGGGAGTGTTTTGCCGTGAAAGGGGAACCTGGCTTGTGCGTAAAACGCCTGAGGCCCGACCTGGGTTTTCTGCAACGCCTGCAGGTGATTATCCTCAGGCGGCGCATGAATCAGGAAGAACTGGATACCTACAACAACCTTCCTGAAGATTTAAAACCCTTTTTTAACCCCATTATGGACGCCACCAGGGAGCACTTGCTGACAGCCAGGCCACTTGATTTTGACGGCACCCATTCTAAACCTGTCCGCGATTATGGCAAGATTACAAACAGCGTCTTCTGGAAGCAGGTAGAGGAAGTGGTTGACTTGCTTGACAAGCACAAGATATGGTTTTTCGATACCTTCCAGGTGGGTACCAATATTTTTGTCCAGCGTGTATCGGAAAGCATGTGGAAGCCCATCATCGTAGATTACAAGCACCTGGGATGGAAGGCCTTCCCCATGCAATTCAATTTGTTATTTGACTCGGAAAAACGCAAAAAGTTTTACCGGAGTTACCGTCGTTTTGAGCAAAGATTCCGGGGAACCTAAGCAATCTTTTCTATCATGTCGGCCACGCGGCTGGCGTATCCGAATTCATTATCGTACCACGATACGACTTTTACAAACTTCCCATTGATTACCTGTGTAAGCAGGGAGTCAACGATGGATGAATGTCCGTTGCCGATGATGTCTGCTGATACGATGGGTTCGTCGCAGAATTCCAGGATGCCTTTCATGGGTCCTTCGGCTGCTTTTTTCAGGGCATTGTTGATCTCATCTTTGGTAACTTCTTTCGATAGCTCGACGGTCAGGTCCACAACAGAACCATTGGGGGTTGGGACGCGCATGGCGAATCCGTCCAGTTTTCCCTTAAGATCCGGTATGACCAGTCCAACGGCTTTTGCGGCGCCAGTGGTGGTTGGTATGATAGACATGGCGGCTGCACGTGCCCGGCGAAGGTCTTTATGCGGGGCGTCCAGGATGATCTGGTCATTGGTATACGAGTGGATGGTATTCATCAGCCCTTGTTTGATCCCAAAGGTGTCGTTCAATACCTTGGCCACCGGTGCCAGGCAATTGGTGGTGCAGGAGGCATTGGAAAAGATCTGTTGTTCGGGTTTCAGGTCATGATCGTTCACGCCCAGCACCACGGTAGCATCAACATCATCTGCCGATTTGGAAGGCACGCACAGAACAACCTTTCGTGCACCGGCTTTCAGGTGTTTGCTGATATTCTCCCGGTCGCGGAAAACGCCGGTAGATTCAACCACTACATCGATGCTCAGTTCTTTCCAGGGCAGGTTGGCGGGATCCTTCTCGGCATATACCTTGATCTTTTTCCCGTCAACAACCAGGTCATTTCCCTGGGCAGATATTTGTCCGGGAAACCTGCCATGCACGGAATCATATTTCAGCAGATGTGCCAGGGTGGCGCTGTCAGTCAGGTCATTTACCGCGATCACATCTATATTTTCTTTCTTCATAATGGCCTTCAGGGTCAACCTGCCAATGCGGCCAAAACCGTTAATTGCAACTTGTGTCTTCTTCATAATTTCACTTTTTGTTTAATTGTTAAAAACGCGTGTAAAGATAACAAAAAATGTTGAGTTAGTTGCTTGCAATGTGACATCCGGCCGGCTGTTTTAAATAAAATATTCCTTATATTTGTATTCGATAAAATAAAAGCTTTTCTTATTAGTTATTACACTATAAAACAATACAGTAAATACTTTGCCGATGTTAATCTCTTTCTTAATGCAGGTTCAGAACGGGGCTCAGATAGAGCTGGCTGACACCCTGGCCCAGGCAATGGGACCGGAACATGAAACACTTTCTTTTTGGAGCCTGGCCCTCAGGGGAGGGGTCGTTATGATCCCGCTGGCCATTCTTTCTCTTGTGGCAATCTACATTTTTATTGAACGTTATTTTGCCATCAGCCGTGCCTCCAATGAAGAAACCAATTTTATGAACAATATCCGTGACTTCATTCACAACGGCCGGATCGATTCTGCCAGGTCATTGTGCCGCAACAACCAGTCGCCCATAGCCCGGATGATCGCCAAGGGCATTGTGCGCATTGGCCGTCCGCTGGGTGATATCAACGCAGCCATTGAGAATGTGGGCAAGCTGGAAATTGCCAAGCTTGAAAAGAATATTGCGGTATTGGCCACCGTGGCCGGTGCGGCCCCCATGCTTGGCTTTTTGGGAACGGTAATGGGAATGGTACGCGCATTTTATAATATGTCCATTGCCGGCCCGAACATTGACATCAGCTTGCTGGCAGGCGGTATCTATGAAGCCATGATCACCACCATCACCGGGCTTACCGTGGGTATTATCGCCTATATCTGTTACAATATACTGGTGACCCGCATTGAAAAGGTGGTCTTTATGCTGGAGGCCCGTGCCACTGAATTTATGGACCTTTTGCACGAACCGGCATCATAATCGGCATCCTATGGCTATCAAAGCAAGAAATACACGCAATATACAGTTCAGCATGGTTTCCATGTCAGACCTGGTATTCCTTCTGCTGATCTTTTTTATGCTCACGTCAACCCTTGTGGCCCCCAGCGCCATTAATCTACTGTTGCCGTCGAGCGACAGCAGAACCATGGTGCCGCAAACGGTAAATGTTCACATCGATGCAGAGCGCCGGCTGTACCTTGAGGATCTGCCGGTAGACATTGATGGCCTGCAGATGGGTCTGGTCGAAAGGCTGGAGGGTTTTTCGGATGGGACCGTTGTGCTCCGTGCCGACCATACGGTTCCGGTTCAGCATATTGTGGATGTCATCGATGTGGTTGAAAACATCAACAGCAGGTACCGTGTCAAACACAGGGTGATCCTGGCAACACAAGCACGCAGGTAATGGAAAACACTGGCAATAAAGACAAAAGACGCGCACTGGCCGGCACCATCATTTTTCATGCCGTGCTATTGCTGTCTTTTATTTTCTTTGGATTGTCGACACCGCTGCCCCTGCCTGAAGAACATGGCGTACTTGTTGTCCGGGGGTATATGGATGAAGGTGCCGGAGAGCGTCAGCCCCTGGCAGCACCACCCCCCGAACCACGCCCCAGACCATCCACTCCGGCAGCTGACCCCGAACAAGTAGTTACCCAGGAGAGCCGTGAATCTGTTGCACTGCCCGATGAAGCTGGTGAAGAGCAGGTCGAGCAGGAACAACCCGAAGCGGAGCGCCACGATCAGTTACCGGACCCACAGGAAGCTGTGGAGGAGGAACCGGAAGAAGAGCCACTCCCGGAAGTTGACCCCAGGGCGTTGTTCCCGGGCCGCGATCAGAGAAGCACCGACCGGCAGGACCATGGCGAGGCCGAAGAACGTGGCGATGCCGGCAGGCCCGAAGGAGCCACCGATGCGGATCAGTTTGAAGGTACAGGCCCCGGTGATGGCATTGAATATACCCTTACCGGCCGAAGGGCCAATTATCTTCCCTTGCCCGACTATACTACCCTGGCCACCGGCAGGGTGGTGGTGCAGATTACCGTGAACAGGCAGGGTCAGGTGATCCGTGCCACGGCCGGTGTACGCGGCACCACAACCACCAACCAGACATTACACCGCCTGGCCGAGGAGGCCGCCCGCCGGGCCCGTTTTGACCTCCAGGCCGATGCCCCCGAAGAACAGATAGGTACCATTACCTACAATTTTATCCGCATCAACTAAATGAACTACCAGGAAACCCTTGGCTATTTATTTAGTCAGTTGCCCATGTATCAGCGCATCGGGCCGGCAGCTTACAAAGCAAACCTGGATAATACCCTTGCCCTGAGCCACCGGATGGGCCACCCCGAAAAAACCTTCAGGAGCATCCATATTGCCGGTACCAATGGCAAAGGGTCGGTGGCACACATGATGGCCTCCGTATTGCAGGAAGCCGGATATAAGACCGGTCTGGCCACCTCACCCCATCTGAAAGATTTCAGGGAGAGAATCCGGATCAACGGAAAACAGATTCCAAAAAGCGAGGTGGTCCGTTTTGTAAGCAGGCACCGGTCTTTTTTCAGCCAGATACAACCCTCTTTTTTTGAGATGACCATGGCCATGAGTTTTCAATGGTTCGCTGAGCAGAAAACAGACATTGCCATCGTTGAAACAGGGATGGGCGGCCGGCTCGATTCGTCCAACATCATACGGCCCGAGCTCTCGGTCATTACCAATATCGGCTTGGATCATGTGCAGTTTCTGGGCCCTGACCTTGTTGATATTGCCCGCGAAAAGGCCGGGATCATCAAAAAAGGTGTACCCGTTATTATCGGACAGCGGCAGGCAGCGGTGCAGCATGTGTTTGAAGAAGTAGCGTCCAGGCAAGAAGCAGACCTGACTTTTGCCAGCGACCATTTTACGGTACACGGCTCCCGGACAGTTGTTATTAACGGCCGGCCCCGCCTGGTGGCTGAGGTCATGCACCAGGGCAGGGCCTGCGGGTACAGTACAGACCTCACCGGCCACTATCAGCTTCACAATTTGGTGACCGTGCTGGGGGCTTTCTGTGTGCTGAACCGTACAGTAAGAATGAAGGTGCCCCATGATGCCATCCAGTCAGGCTTGCAAAATGTTGTGGAAAATACGGGCTTGCTGGGCCGGTGGCAGCAGATCGGGAGGCGCCCCGACATCATTTGCGATGCCGGACACAACGCAGAAGGCATAGGGATGGTTTTCGATCAGTTGGCCGGAATCCCCCATCACACGATGCGGGTGGTGTTTGGGATGGTGGATGATAAGGAAAGGGCTTCCATCCTTGCCTTATTGCCAAAAAGGGCCGTTTATTATTTTTGCAGTCCTTCGGTGCCCAGGGGCCTGGATGCAAAAAAGCTGGCTTCAGATGCCGGCTTTTTCGGAATGTGCGGAAAGACATTTAATACAGTACAAGACGCATTGGCTGCGGCAAAAAAAGATGCATCACCCAATGACCTGGTTTTTGTCGGAGGGAGTACTTTTGTGGTGGCAGAGGTGGTCTGATAAGCAGTTAAGGGGCCTGGTTGCCTTCTTCTTCTTCGAGCTTTCTTTCCGCTTCCCTTCTTCTTTCTTCGAGGATCTTTTCCCTGGCCCTCTCCCTGGCAAGATGCGAAACATATTGCTGCAATTCCTGGTCCTGACGGAATGCATTCAGTATTTCACGATACTCGTTCATACTCAGGTCATTGTCCTGGATGATCACCTGCATCATGCTTTGGTTTTCGCGCTGTAGTTGTGTTACCTGCGGGGCAACCTGGTTGA
>PXAA01000007.1 GCA_003567205.1 Bacteroidales bacterium | reverse complement strand
GCTGCTTAAACTGGGATGAACACATCAAATGGCAGCATGCGAAATTAAGAAAAAAAAGCCTTATCCTGGCCTGTTTTTAACATCTATTGTAATAATGGCCTTGCCGTTAAAATATTTTTTTTCTAATTTTGCCGACCCAGGCGGATTGACCGATGGTGTAACGGTAGCACTACAGTTTTTGGAGCTGTCTGTCCAGGTTCGAATCCTGGTCGGTCAACCATACAAGCAGGAAGACCCCTGTATTGAAATATGATACAGGGGTCTTTTTTTATGGGGGCATTCACAAGGAGGCTTTTTGTAAAGAAACCCCGGCAATACGCCTGTGTTTCAAAAGCCCTTATGACAATATCTATCAGAGGTTTTTAGTGTTTTTCTCTTCCGGGTTGGCCGGCAGCGAAAAAGTGAAAACACTCCCCTTGCCAGGTTCGCTGTCGGCCCAAATCTTTCCGCCGAGTTTTTCAATAAATTCCTTGCATAAGACCAGGCCAAGCCCTGTCCCTTTTTCGTTTTGTGTACCGTTTTTTGACAGGTTCGTGTGTTCGTCAAAGAGCCTGTGGAGATCTTCTTTGCTGATCCCGATGCCCTTGTCCGCAACAGAAACATGAACCTCACCCCCTTTTTCTTCACCGGAAATCGTAACCTGGCCGCCTGGATTTGAAAATTTTATGGCGTTCCCCAGCAGGTTGCGGAGCATCGTCTTCAGCATGTCTTCGTCGGCCCTTACCATCAATGCATCCGGAACCTGTTGAATTATTCTGACATCTTTTATGGCCGCCATCTCTTCCGCATGCTCCGCCACACTCTGCACGGTTTCTTTAAGCGACAAATCCCGGTATATACAAACAATCTTGCCCCGCTGCAGCCTGGCCCAGTCCAGCAGATTGTCGAGTAACTGCATGGTATGGGATGCCGAGGTATTGATGAGGGTGGCGTATTTCTGCACATCTGCTGCAACCGGATTGTTCACCTTGCGCATAAGCAAGCCACTGAAGCCCAAGATGCTGTTAAAAGGGTTTTTGAGGTCGTGGGCAATGATGGAAAACAAACGGTCTTTATCGGCATTGGCAGCTGAGAGGTCCTTGTTTTGCTTTGAGATGACCAAATTCATATGGCTGAGCTGGTCAAGCAAGTGTCCTGTTTGGCGGTTTTTGCGCATGAGAATGACCATAAAAAGGGTAAATCCGACCGTAAGCAACACGATCGATACGACCAGAACCTGCAGCCGATACCTCCCTTTGCCGATTTCATACTCCCGGTCCATGATCTCTAATTCAAATTGCCTGGATTGTGCCAACAATCTCAGGCGGTCGCCTTGAAACTGATTCAGCAGGTGCACGTTCTCCCCAAAATATTTAAAGGCCAGTTCAAAGTCTTTCAACCGGTGGGCATTTGAGTACAGCACCTCGCCTGCCATGAATATGTAAATACGAATGTTTGCTTCTGTGGCCAGCATCATCGCTTCCTCCGCAATTTCCATGGCCAGTCGGGGATTGCTGATGGGGGGTTCGCCCACGATCCTGGCCTTGTTAACCAACGCCAGCGGCATGTCCTGAATGATCCCTGTATCCCTTATCTTTAGCAGGGTTTCATCAAGCAATTCCAGGGCCAGTTTATACTCATGTACCCTGTTTAAGATGGCTGCCCTGATGATGTGGTTGGATATCACCAGGTCTGTCCTGCCCGTTTGATTGGCCAGCAACAATGCATTGTCAAGATGTTGAAAAACAAGGTAATACAGTTTTTCCAGTTCAGGATGTTGCCGCATGCCGCGCATGAACACACCCGGTTCTTTCTTCATATACTCTTCCAAAAGAAACCGGTCGGCAAGCACAAAAAATTGTTCAAAACCAGTGGCCGCCAAACGGTCGAGGGTTGCTGCCATCTCCACGCTGTCGCCTGTGGCTTCAAAATATGAGAGGGTCTCACGGAGTATATCCATGGCCATATCATGGTTTTGGGCAGCCCGGTAGAGGTCCCCCAGTTCGCGCCGGACGATGAATTCCTTTTTCGTTTGTTTTAATTCCGCAAACAAGGCAAGGGCCTGGTTCAAACGTTCGTCCGCCATCAGGTGGTCGCCAAAAATTCTCCATGCCACGCCACATTTGTGCATTGCACGGGCCATTTGTTCCGGCAAGTTCAGGGAGTCAGCAAGAAAAATAGCCTGTTCGCCATATTCCACGGCCAGTACGGCATTTGTTTCGCTTTCCGCCAGGGCAATCAGCAATTGGACTCTCTGAAACGGGTCTGTGATGGCACCGGGGTCGTTTTTCAATTGATCCGGGGTATCGGCGGACAGAACAGGCCATCCAGTCAATAAAAAGAGCACCAGAATCAAAACGAATGATTTGGTGGTTGTATGAATGCCGGTTTGGTTAATATGGTTCAATCCATGTGGTTTTATTGATTCAAATATACATAAATTGTATTTAAATGAACATGTGCATCTGACAAAATAAAAAAGATAATTGAACCGGTCCGGTCAATCGTACATGCAGGAAGTGCCCATGCATCAAGGGTTGAGCAGGGATCGTTTGATGGGCGGGCTTGCATTTCGCCCTTACTCCCTGACGCACCGAACACTATAGCCGTGCGATTTATGATACTGGTAGCCGGCAACAAATTCCAGGTAGTTATACATGCTGCGGCGCCGGGCCATTGTTCCAGATACTTCTGTAGAAGTCCACCAATAGCCACCAATGCCAAGATCGGAAAAATAACCGCCGCTGTGTTTGCGTCCTCCGGGGAAAGCAGCAAATCCAAATTCATCGGTTCCATAGAAATAATCGTGGGAATCCCACCGGGGATGTGTGGTGGTGTTACAGTCGCCACCCAGGGGTGAATTTATCTGGTAACAGGATTTCAGGCTAGCTGCCACGTTAGTTACAGCGAGTTCCGGATAGCCCCAGGCCAGGTAGCTGGGAAGTTGTCCCCAGTCGTTGTTGTCGGGTAAGCGCCATCCGGGCGGACAGGCCTGCATGGCAGCGGGCCAGTTATACAACGCCCCGTATGCCTCAAAAAACTCAGAGGCCGCGGCATCATTTACATTTTCACCAAAATAATCGTATACATAATACCGTGGCAAGTGAATCGATTCATCAATGGGCTTGTGCACCTGCGGCAGAAAAGACATGTTTTCCTTCAACCAGCATTGA
Organism: Bacteroidales bacterium; assembly: GCA_003567205.1. GTDB lineage: Bacteria > Bacteroidota > Bacteroidia > Bacteroidales > UBA7960 > PUPG01. The sequence goes on along the minus strand of PXAA01000007.1, from coordinate 3,502 downwards.
TCACCAATCTGAACGGTATTGTAAGTGGTTCCATCGCGCGGGTCGGTAAAAGTCGCCATGTCGGGACACGGCCGGCCGGTATCCCTTTCTGTATGCAATACAAGGGTGTCCCCATAGGCTTCTCCATGAGCATTCCTTGCATAGGCCCGGACGATGGCAGGCGACTGGGGCATCAGGCCAAACAACTGACTGGAGAAAGGACCCGGACCAACTCCGTCATTGGAGCTCAGGTCAAACATCAGCGAGGGTATGGTGTCCTGGCTCCACACCATGCCACGTGCCAGTACAGACGAAGTACCTTCATAGATCACTTCACCGCCTCCAAATGCGATGGAAGCGTACACATCTGAAATTTCGCCTGTCTCTACAATGGGGTATAGATAATGAATCTGTGTGTTCAGCTGCTGGTCAGAACCTGACATGTATACTTCCTCATCCCGGTTTTGATAATCGATGGCTTGAAAACGGATGGTCATGTTCCCCCCGGGTACTGCATCAAGCTCATAGTCGCCGGCGGGGCCGGTGGTGGTCTTTAATTCACTTTCTGTCCCGTCGGGGTTCATCAACAAAACCGTGGCATTTGCTGCAGGCTCGCCAAAGGGTACCGTTTCAACATAGCCATGCACCTTGTGCGTGTATTGTGTGGAGGTCATCCCCACATTGTATTCGTTGGCCCCATAGTGGAGAAAGATATTGTATAAAAAGGTAATATAACCTTCTTTCGAAGCCCGTATCGCCTGCACACCCGCGCCAACGTTCTCAAAAATGAAATATCCGTCGCTGCCGGTGTTCATTGATTGTCCGTCAATCTCTACCCTGACACCTTCAATGGGGATTTTTGTTTTGGCATAATAGACAAATCCTTCAAGCCTTACCATTTCCGGATGCAGGATTGTGGTGAATGACATTTCTTCTCCGTAGGCAGTGCCTGTCTCGTTGGTGGCGTAGGCCCTGTAGTAATAGGTTGTTTCCGGGTCAAGGTTTGTAATATAGCTGGTAAAAACCCCTACGCCCTCTCCGTCATCGGTCATGCCGGTGTGCTGATCGATGGTGGGGTCGGTATCTGTGTGCCAAACCACCCCCCGTTGGACGACATTGCCTCCGCCATCATATACGACATTGCCTCCGCTTTCGGCACCATCATGACCAATCTGACTTACTTCTAATGTCTCTATATCTGGAAGTCCGGCTTCTTCTGCATCCTTCTCACAAGCCAAAAAAAGAAATAAAACAACAAATATTACAGTCACTAAAGAAATAAAAGGGGATAACCTGGCCATCATGTGTGATTCAAATGAGTATTAAATAAAAATACGTTTATCATTATTCATGCCAAACATAACAAAAATTACTCAGTCAGTAATTTAATGTTAAAATTCTTTTTACCCCCTTCAATATTACTGTTCATTAACGCACAGCTGTGTGCGCTAATGGACGTTTAGAACAAGTGCTTAAGCCGGGAACCATTTCATTAAAAAGTGTTCTAAACGAACGGATACAGATTGTAAAATAACCCCAGCGAGGGTTTATGATTGATAATAATTCGTAATTTTGACAACGAATCCCTTAACCCAAACACATAAAAAAAACACAAACAAATGAAAAAGTATTGGTTTTTAATGATCTTACCTGCGTTTTTTATGGCGTCATGTGCGCCGGCTGAGAAAGACAATCCCTTTCTCAGCGATTATGATACCCCATTCGGCGTTCCCCCTTTCGATAAAATTGAGAACGCCCATTTTGAACCGGCCATATTGGAGGGCATCCGTCAACAGGAAGCTGAAATACAGGCCATTATTGATAACCCGGCACCCCCTACCTTCGAAAATACCATCGAAGCCCTGGAATACTCCGGAGAAATGCTGGGCAATGTCCTGCGTGTCTTTTATAATTTCAATTCCTCGCTCACCAGCCCGGAAATACAAGAGATTGCCCAGGAGATGTCGCCCAAATTGTCGAACCACTCCGACAACATCCGTCTGAACCTTGACTTATATGAAAGGGTCAAGACCGTTTATGCGCAAAAGGAAGGGCTTGATCTGAATGACGAACAGATGCGCCTGCTGACCGAGACGCACAAAGGCTTTGTGCGAAGCGGTGCCAACCTGCCGGCTGAGCAGCAGGAGCGTTTGCGTGAAATCAATGCAGATCTTTCGTCGCTCACCTTGCAGTTCGGACAGAATGTGCTGGGCGAAACCAATGCGTTCCGGATGGTGATTGACAACGAGGAAGACCTGGCCGGTCTTCCGGACTCAGCCATTGAAGGTGCCGCTGAACGTGCTGCTTCAGAAGACCTGGAGAACAAATGGGTATTTACCCTGCATAACCCGAGTGTAATGCCTTTCCTATATAATGCCGACAACCGGGAATTGCGCAAAAAAATGCAGCAAGCCTACATCAACCGGGGCAACAACGACAACGAATTCAACAACAGGGAAATCCTTGCCAGGATTGCCAACCTCAGATTGGAAAAAGCCAATATGATGGGCTACGACAGCCATGCAGCTTTTAGCCTGGAAGAAACCATGGCGGGCAGTATCGAAACCGTCATGAATTTTGTTGACCAGGTATGGGGGCCTGCCATTTCCCTGGCCAAAGAGGAAGCCCGCTTATTGCAGGATATGATTGATGCCGACGGGTACGACTTCAGCCTGGAACAATGGGACTGGAGATATTATGCCGAGCGGGTGCGCCGTCAGCAATATGATCTGGACGAACAGGAAGTCCGCCAGTATTTTGAACTGAACACCGTGCGTGACGGAATCTTTATGATTGTTGACAAACTCTGGGGACTTCAGTTTGTTGAGCGTCCTGATGTACCAAAATATCACAAAGACGTACAGGTATTTGAAGTGCTCGAAGCCGACGGGTCTCATGTGGGCATCCTGTATATGGATTTTCATCCCAGGGACAGCAAGCGCGGCGGTGCATGGATGAGCAGTTACCGCAGCCAGCGGGTCGACCAGGATGGCCGTTTCATTCACCCGGCGATCACCATTGTGTGTAACTTTTCACCACCTACAAGCACGAGGCCATCCCTGCTCACCTATGACGAAATGACCACGTTTTTCCATGAGTTCGGCCACGCCCTGCATGGCCTGCTGTCCGACGTACATTATCCAGGCCTGGCCGGAACATCTGTGGTCCGGGACTTTGTAGAATTGCCGTCACAGATCATGGAAAACTGGGCCAACGAGCCCGGGGTCATGAAGACCTTTGCATTGCACTATGAAACAGGGGAACCCATGCCTGAGTCGCTGATGGACCGGATCGTGGAAAGTGCACATTTCAACCAGGGTTTTGCCACGGTAGAATTCCTGATGTCAACCTATCTCGATATGGAATACCATATCATTGCCGAACCGTTCGATAAAGAGATCCTGGATGAAGCTTCAAAAATTATAGAACAAGAAAGCATTGAAAAGTATGGCATGATTCCGGAAATTCATTTCCGTCACGCCAGCACCCACTTTAACCACATTTTTTCAGGGGGTTACGCAGC
>PXAA01000002.1 GCA_003567205.1 Bacteroidales bacterium | reverse complement strand
TGTTGGCTGTTGGCTGTTGGCTGTTGGCTGTTGGCTATTGGTAATTAGTAATTAGTATTTGTTGATTGGTGGTTAAATTTTGATTTTTAAACCGTATTTTTATGAAAAATAAGAAACCTCATAAAGCGTACAAAGACCCTAAATTTTTAAACTCTCCAGCCGCCCGTGAGCTGCGGATCTTGTCGGAATACCTGGAGCCAAAATCGCGCCTGCGCCGGAACAAGGTCCAGGATACGGTGGTATTTTTCGGTTCGGCCCGCACTTTGCCTGCCAAAGAGGCACAAAAGCAGTTGGATTTACTGAAGTCTTCTGAAACCGCCGGGCAGGAGGCATTGCAAAAAGCCGAACGCGACATGGTAAACGCCAGGTATTATGAAGATGCCGTAGAACTTGCCAGGCGGCTCACCAAATGGGCCATGAAACGCTACACACCGCACAGCCGCTTTATTGTGGCCACAGGTGGTGGCCCGGGCATCATGGAGGCGGCCAACCGGGGGGCCAAGCTGGCCGGTGGAAAATCCATCGGGTTTAATATCAGCCTGCCCTTTGAACAAGAGCCGAATCCTTACATTGATGACGAACTGAACTTTGAGTTCCACTACTTCTTTATGCGCAAACTCTGGCTGGTATTCACGGCCAAAGCCTTTGTGATTTTTCCTGGTGGTTTTGGTACCATGGACGAGTTCATGGAAGTACTGACGCTGGTTCAGACCGGAAAAATCAAAAAGGAATTAAAGATTATTTTGTATGACCAAACGTTCTGGGACCAGGTGATCAACATCCCCAAACTGGCAGAACTGGGGACCATCAGCCAGAAAGACCTTAAGCTTTTCAAGTTCTGCAACAGTGTGGACGAAATGGAACAGGAACTCATCCCGCGCCTGATCAAGGTAGAGCATAAGTCCCGCTTGCTCCGGTAAAACTTGCTGTTTCACCACCAGTCCGTTTTAGCCCCTGGCCGGTCAATTGCACTTATTCGTAACGCAGCGATATCGACGGGTTCATGGAAGCTGTCCGGATAACCCTGTAGCTGATGGTGCTTAAGGCAATGATCACTGCAAGGACGAAACCCAGCAAAAAATCGGAAGGCTGCATACTGATGCGGTATTGATAGTTTTGCAGCCAATTGCCGGCAATCCAGTACACCAGCGGCCAGGAAACGATAGTGGCAATACCAACCAGCACCATCACATCCTTGCAGATGATATACCATATGTTGGAAATGGAGGCCCCAAAAGTTTTCCGGATACCTATCTCGCGGATCCGCTGCTGCAAAGAGAAAGCCGTTAGGCCGTACAAGCCCATCGATGCAATGATGATCGCCAGCAGGGTAAAGACCACCGACAAGCGGGCATTTTGCTCCTCTTCCCTGTAAAACCTGTTAAAGTCCTCATCCAGGAAAAAGTACAGCATGGGGTTGTTGGAGGTAAACGTTGCCCATAATTGCTCGGTCTCTTCGACAACCCTGCGGATCATGCCCGGTTCAAAACGGATACTTATGTAACCCCAGTTTATGTCTTCGTTTTTATAGCGGAGAACGGCGGGTCCAATATCCTGTCGCAGGGACTCAAAGTGATAATCCTGCACCACTCCGATCACCGGATAGGAGTTTTCAAGATCCAGCGGGTTCACAATGCGCGTGGTAAATGGATCCAGACGGTAGTTGTTCACGGCACTCTGGTTCAGAATAAATGCTTCCCGGTCGGTAAGCAACTCGGGGTCAAAAAAGCGGCCATCGGCCAATTGGATGCCATAGGTTTCAAGGTAATCATAATCCACCCAGTTGGTTTGCATTAAAAACGATTCATCATCGCGGCCCCTGATCATGTACCCATTGTTGTTGTTGCTCCTTCCGGGCACGGCCGTGGAAGCTGATACAGAAATGACACCCGGGATGCCCTGCACTTCTGTTTTGAAAGCATCCACCTGGTTGCCAATGGCGTGTGCCTGACGGATCACCAGCAGGTTCTCTTTGTCAAAACCCAGGTCTTTTTGGAGCATAAAATCCAGTTGCCTGTACATGATCACCGAACCGGAAATCAATACAATGGAGATGGCAAACTGCATAATGGTCAGCGCACGCCTCAGGGCAATGTTCTGTTTCCCGCTGCCGTTTTTTCCCTTCAGAACTGTACCCGGATTAAAAGCCGAAAGGTAAAAAGCCGGATAACTGCCGGCAAACAGACCCACGATCAACACAAGCAACAACATGCCCGGAATGATATACCAGGTTCGAAAATATTGCATGGACAACTGCAAAGACAGCAGGTCATTGACCAGGGGCAGGGTGAGTTCAATGATCAGTATGGCCAGCACGAGTGCAATAAGTGAAAGGATCACCGTTTCGGTGATAAACTGCCCTATCAGCATACCCCGCGATGACCCGATGACCTTCTTCATGCCAACCTCCTTGGTCCGTTTGGTTGCCTGTGCGGTTGAAAGGTTCATAAAATTGATGGAAGCAATGATCAGGATCAGCAAACCGATGGCACCAAAGATCCACAAATACCTGGGATCGTTTGAGTTTAGCTGGTGTTCGACCGAAGGGTCCAGGTGTATGCCGGTAAGGGGCTGCAAAAAGTAATTATACCTGTTCCCTGCAGCTACAAACTCATCAATATCAATCCCCATGTACCGGCGGACTTCCGGGCCAATGTATTTGACAATGATTTCCGTAAAACGATCGTCCATGACCCGCAGATCGGCCTCAGGATGCATTTTTACATAAGTGAAAAAGCTGTTCGACAACCACTGGTTGTCCGATGACCTGGGGTTGGACGTAAATGAACTGATCATTCCGGCATGGAAGTGGGTGTTCTCCGGTATATTCTCCATAACGCCGGTCACCCTGTACGATGTTCCCTGACTTCCTACCCGTATCATTTGATCCATGGGATCTTCATCGCCAAAGAGCCGGTGGGCGACATCTTCCGAAAGCACCAGAGAGAGGGGTTCGGTAAGGGCGCTTTGGGGGCACCCGCTGAGCAATGCAATGGAGAAAAAATCAAAGAAGGTAGAGTCCGCTTCAAAAAAATCCTGCTCAACAAAAAACTGGTCTTCCACCTGGACAATGATCTCATCCCACGCATTCATGCGCAGAAAGCTTTCCACTTCAGGAACATCATTAACCAGCGCTTCTCCGAGGGGAGACGCAGTATAGGCGGCCCTTACTTCCTGGCCGCTGAAAATGCCATGCAGGCCAATGCGGTATATCCTGTCTTTGTGTTCGTGGTACTGGTCATAGCTGAGTTCATGGACAATAAACAGGGCAATGATCAAGGTACACGCCATGCCAATGGCCAGGCCCAGTACATTGATCGCCACATAGCTGCCCTGACGCTGCAGGGCACGCAAGCTAAATTTGATAAAATGCCGGATCATGTTTTCATGGTATTTGTTGATACAGCAAGTATTTATCAAAAACAATACCCGGGATTTTATATTGTTGATTTTGTGTTTTTTATGTCATTTTAGAAAAGGGCCAGGTGTCCGCGAACGAACATTGTGCGTCCAGTTGCGCACAATGGGAAAAAACAGAAAAGATCTGGGTCATCGCAGAGGGGGCAACACAAAAAAAGACCCGGTTGCTCCGTTAATCAGCTTATTATTCATAATGCAGGGATATGGACGGGTTCATGGAAGCGATACGGATTACCCGGTAAGTGATGCTTCCCAGGGCAATCAACACAGCGATCACAAAGCCCAGCAAGAAATCCTGCGGCCGCATGGTGATGCGGTATGGATAATTTTGCAGCCAGTTACCCCCGATCCAGTATACCAGGGGCCAGGCAACCACCGTGGCAAGGGCAACCAGAACCATTACCTCCTTGCACACCATAAACCAAATAGTGGAAACACCGGCACCGAATGTCTTCCGTATGCCAATTTCCTTTACACGCTGCTGTAATGAGAAAGCAGTCAGCCCATACAGGCCCATGGACGCGATAAATATGGCAAGAATGGTGAATATGACAGAAAGCCTTGCACTTTGCCGCTCCTCCTGGTAAAGGCGATTAAAGTCCTGGTCCATAAAAAAATATAACATGGGCTGGCTTGCAGCAAAAGAATCCCAGAGGGTTTCAGTCTCTTTCAGGACCCTTGTCAACATAGACGACTCGTAGCGAATGCTGACATAACCCCAATGCATATCCTCCTGTTTAAACAGAATGATGGCCGGGGCTATGTCCTGCCGCAATGACTCAAAGTGAAAATCCCTGAGCAGCCCGATCACGGGGTAACCTGGAGGACCGTCTCCCAAATTGATAATCCGGGTACGGAAAGGATCATCAATCCCCATATTGCGCACTGCGCGCTCATTGAGGAGGCACGCTTCACGGTCGGTGCTCAGCTCCGGGTCAAAATAGCGACCTTCTGCCACTGCGATACCATAGGTTTCCAGATAATCGTAATCCGCAAATGTGGTATTCAGGAGAAAGCTTTCATCACTTCTTCCGCGGAGGGTATAGCCATTGTTATTGTATGATCTGCCAGGCACTGCTGTAGATGCGGAAACAGACAGTACCCCGGGGATTCCCTGTAACTCTGTCTTAAATGCTTCAACCTGTGCACCAAGCGTATACGCCCTTCTCAACACAAGAATGTTTTCCTTGTCAAACCCCAGGTCCTTATTAACCATGTAGTTGAGTTGCCTGTATATGATCACAGAACCGGTGATCAGCATGATGGAGATGACAAACTGCATCACCGTGAGTGCAAGCCGCAATTTGGTATTCTGCTTGCCATTGGTTTTCCCTTTCAAGACACTGGCCGGATGAAAAGAAGACAGGTAGAATGCCGGGTAGCCCCCTGCCAATAAACCAATCAGCAGAATCAAGATAAGCAGCGCGGGGATGACATACCAGCTGCCCAGATAGGACAAAGATAACTGCAGGGAAAGCAGGTTGCTGAAATATGGGAGGGAAAGTTCAACCAGCACCAGGGCCACCAGCATCGCCACGAATGCCAGGATAATGGTTTCGGCCAGGAACTGGCGCACAAGCATCCCCCTGGAAGAGCCGACAACTTTTTTCACCCCCACCTCCCTGGCACGTTTGGTGGCCTGCGCAGTAGACAGGTTCATGAAGTTAATGGAAGCGATCACGATAATAAGCACACCAATACTGCCAAATATCCAAAGATACCTGGGGTCATTGGGGGGATGATGGTCCGATTCAACAGAAGGATCCAGGTGAATGGCGGTCAGGGGCTGCATAATAAAATTGTAGGCATTGCCTGAGGAGAGAAAATCTTCTATGGTGATCCCTATGAATTCCCTGATCATGGGTCCGATATATTTGAGGATCAGCCCTTCGAAGCGGTCACTGACCGCGGCGGGATCCGTGCCCGGCAGTAGTTTCACATAGCTGAACAAATTGTTGGAAAGCCAGTTGTCGTCACTGGCTTGTTGAGTTGAAGTAAAGGAGCCCAACATCCCTGCGCGGAAATGGGAGTTTTCAGGAATGTCAGCCATGACACCCGTTACCCGGAAATGCTCAGGCATGTTTCCGGCCCGTAAGAGTTTATTCATTGGATCCTCGTCTCCAAACAATCGGAGGGAAGCCGTTTCCGATAAAACGATGGAAAAAGGTTCGGTAAGCGCCGTCTCAGCGTTTCCCCTAAGCAGCGGTATGGAGAAAAATTCAAAAAATGTAGAGTCCACCATCGCCACATGGTCTTCTGTGTAGAATCTGTCATCTACCTGTATCACAGTTTCCTCCCATATGTACATCCGCAAAAAGCTCTCCACTTCCGGGAATTCCTCTGCCATGGCCGGCGCAATCGGTGGTGCAGTGTAGGCCGACCGCGTTTCCCGGCCCGAAAATCTCCCATGGAGCCCAATGCGGTAAATCTGGTCCCGGTGCTCATGAAACTGGTCATAGCTGAGCTCATGAATGATAAACAGGGCGATCAGCAGGGTGCAGGCAATCCCTATGGCAAGGCCCAGCACATTGATGGCCACATAGCCACCCTGGCGTTTGAGGGCACGTATGCTGAATTTAAAAAGGTGGCGCGTCATTTTTTATTTGTTTTATTCATGTTTTATGGATTCTATCGGATTTTTTCCTGCTTGTTTTAAGGCAAGGCTGTTAACTATTATCAAAGCGAGCAACAGTTTCATGGTTTTACATTATTATAAATGATCTAATGATCAAAATCCGTTCCTATGTTTTTAATTCTTTGTTTTTTATGTGTTTATGCTTGTTTGTTAATGTTGACAATGCTCATATTCGGACAATTGGTGTCCAAATTCGACCGTTTTGCAGTGCAAAAGTAAAGGGCTAAGTGTAATACAAAAAAATCCCGTCAAAAGATTGACGGGATTTAAAAAGTTTTTGCATGGTTATGGTTTAGAAAAAGGCCAGGGCAACTTTGGCGCAACCCTTAACCGCTCAATACTATAGCATTAACCGGAGAGGTGAAAAGACACGGACAATAACAAATCAGGAAATACCCTAAAGAAGGGGCGTTCAAATAAGTCTTCGGGTGATTAGTACTGCTCGGCTTTAATGTTACCACCTTTACACCTGCAGCCTATCTACGTCATCGTCTGTAACGTCCCTTAATATGGAAGTCTCATCTTGAGGTGAGTTTCGTACTTAGATGCTTTCAGCACTTATCTCATCCAAACTTAGCTACCCAGCGATGCAACTGGCGTCACAACTGGTACACCAGAGGTTTGTCCGAC
>PXAA01000079.1 GCA_003567205.1 Bacteroidales bacterium | reverse complement strand
TACCGAAGAGCAATGGGAAGGGGTATTCAAGACCCTCAGGGAACAATTCAGGGAAGCAGACGTTTATTATATACATGACCATAATTTCGATTCGGTGGAGGCCAGCCTGTCAGACAACATGGCCGATATATATCAGGACATGAAGGATTTTATCATGCTGTACCAGAAAAACACCACTCCTGCCCGCCGGCATGCCATATACCAGCTGCAGGACCTATATAGATGGCGTTGGGGCCCCGCCCTGCTGGCTGCATTAGGCGCAGTGCACCATTTATTGTTTAAAAAAGACATAGATCCGGACCTGTTTCAAAGCGATACAGAATGGTTGTTTTAACAAAAAAAAATTCAGGATGATCAGACTGACTGTTCAAAACCTATTGATGGCCACCATTTTTTTAATGGCCGGCATGTTTTTATATTCATGCAAAAGCCTGGCCATGGAGGGGCATCAGATCCATGTTCATATCAAGGGCATGCAGGACACTGAAGCTTACCTGGCCTACCATTTCGGCAACAGGCAATACCTGGCAGACACCACCCATGTAAACCGGGAGGGACATGCCGTTTTTGAAGGGCCTGAACGGCTTGCACCGGGACTGTACCTTATTGTGCTCGACGATCACAAAAACTTTGAGGTATTGATCGACCGCATCCAGCACTTTTCTGTACACATCGACCCGGATGATTTTGTGGGTTCGGCACATTTCGAAGGTTCGCCCCAGAATGAGGCTTTTTATGCATACCTGAACTTTTTGACAAAAAAAAATAAAGAACGGCAGGCACTTGACCAGGAGTTGCGCGACATCGGACTAAGCCCGGCCAGGCACCAGGAGGTTCGTGAAGCCCTTGAAAACATGGACAATACTGTCAGGGAAAAGCAGGATGATATCATAGGCCGTGATCCTGATGCTTTGCTTGCCCGCATCCTGCTGGCCCAGCGTGACCCTGAACTGCCCGATCCACCCATGCGTCCCGACGGACAAAGGGATACCGATGCCATGTACCAGATATACAAGGAAAAATTCTTTGACAACATCGACTTTTCAGATGAGCGGCTGCTGCACACGCCGGTATACCACAGCCGGCTCCGGATCTTTTTCAACAATGTGTTGATTCAGCATCCCGACAGTGTTATCCTTGAAGCCGACCGGGTACTGGACAAAGCCAGGGCCAACCGGGAAATGTTCAAATACACCGTATGGTTTATCACCAACAATGCCGAAGCGTCCCAGGTAATGGGAATGGACAAACTGTATGTGCATATGCTGGAAAATTATTACCTGAGCGGTTAAGTCGACTGGATGGAAGAAGACAGGCTGGCAAGCCTGCAACAACGACTTGATGAATTAAAACCACTGATGATTGGCGAAGTGGCCCCCAATATAAAGATTTACGATCCGGACGCTGAACCCCTGGTGCTGCACGATATCGAAGCCGATTACCTGGTGCTGTATTTCTGGGATTCCGAATGTGTTTTTTGCCGTGAAGCCACCCCGAAACTCAAAGAAGCCCACAACCAGTTGCGGGACCAGGGAGTAAAAGTGTTTGCCATCAATACCGAAACCGACAGCTCAAAATGGCTGCGCGCCATCGCCGGGTATCCGCAAGACTGGATCCATGGCCACGACATCCACAATGAATCAGATTTCCGTGATAAATATGCCATTTATGCCATCCCGATGATCTTCATCCTGGACAGTGAAAAACGGATCCTGGCCAAAGGGATCGGGGCAGAGCATGTGGCGCAGTTCCTCCGGCAGGAAATGTCGAGGCGCTAAACCCACAACCTATTGATGTTCGGGCCTCAACAGGTCATTTATTGTTTTTACCGGATTGAAGGTAATCAGGGGCACCTCCACAAATACGGTGTTCCAGTCTGCCATCGCACCATTCCACAGGCCGGGCCTTTCAAGCGCTTTGAGTTCCTCCCCGTTTTTTGATTTCTTGCTGATAAACCCCGTTTCCGGATCGACAAACTTTTTCAGGTCAAATGCATTGCCACGATAATCCCTGAATGAACAAACCAGGTCCACCGGATTGAAATGGGTGGCCTGTTTGACCAGGGCGGCCTGATCAGCCCGGGTCATATCGACCTGTGACATTTCGACAATCTGCAAGGAAGTGCTGCCACTGCGGGGGTCTTTTACCCAGAAGGGCCCGCCTCCGGGTTCTCCCTGGTTTTTCACCATGCCACAAACACGCAGGGGCCGGTTTAGTTTTGCGTGCAGGATGCGGCTGCCTGCGGCCGGATCGGAAGGAAAGATCCCACGGTCAATGTTCAGGGCATTGGAGGCAAAATCAAGGGCCTGCAGGTATGCATCCTGGCCAAGAGAGCCTTTGTCTATCCGTTGCAACCACAAATTACGTTCCTTTAACAAGTTGATCAGCAAGCCCCCGATGGCTTTTTTGTAGAGCACGGTGGTTTCTTTTAAACGGTCGGGCACCACATTGTCAATATTTTTCATGAAAATAATATCGTCTTCCAGGTCATTCAGGTTTTCGATCAGGGACCCGTGCCCCCCCGGACGGAACAGCAACTGGCCGTCCTTTTCCCTGAACGGCAAATTATCAGACCCAACGGCAATGGTATCCGTGGCAGGTTTCTGCACGGAATGGCCTATATCGAAACTTACCTGGAAGGCCGACTCATAAGCCTTCTGCACGGCACTTAATTTTGTCCGGAACCCTTGAATGTGTTCGGGCGAAAGGGTAAAATGCAACCGTACCTTTCCCAAAGGATCTGCGGCATAGTGTGCCCCCTCAACCAGGTGTTCCTCCATGGCGGTGCGCACCGAACCATCGTACACATGAAAGGTTATCAGGGCTTTCGGCAGGGAAGCATAGTCGAGCCCTGCATCAAACAACAGGTAATCAAGCAAAGAGAGAAAATTCCTGCTTTCCAGCAGGTGTTCTGCGTCCAGGTCGTACTTATCCATGGCCACCAGCAAATCATCCCAAAAAGCAAATGAACGCATGCGGTCAAAGAAAACGGCTGCTTCCGGGCTCGACTTGAGCAACCCATCCACCTCCACCCCGGCAATCAGCAGATCGCGCCAGGCAAACACATCCCTGAACATCCTCGTGGCTGCACCACTGGCTGGGACAAATTTGACTACCCGGTATTGATTGTATGTTTTATCGTAAGCCGCAGCCAGTTCTTTGATGCCTTCGGGTTCCAGGCACCGTATCCCGTCGCCGGCAGTAGCCGGCCGGCTGAGATGCAAGGGCGGAAACCCTTTTTTAAAATGCTCTATCTGGCGAAGAAAAGCCTCTTTGGTGATCCCCTTTTTCTCCAATTGTTTGATATCCCTCTGGTTTAGCATACCTGATTGTGGTTTAGGTCAACAAATATGACAAATATATTAAAATATCGCATCGGCCGGTAAAACCTTTATCTACACATATTTTTTGTAATTTTGCACAAAGCACTCATACAATATATGTTCGACCCTGCAATCAAAATCCATCCTTCGGCGGTAATGGCCCAGGCCAAAAAAGTTGTGGAGAGTTCCGTGTTCACAGACCTTTTAAAGCACGCTCCGAACATCCTGATGGTATTGAACCAACACCGTCAGGTGGTGTACCTGAACCGAAATCCGCTGCCGACCGGCCAGGCTGCCACGGACGATTATCTGGGCGAGAGACCCGGGTATTGCCTGGCCTGTATCAACATCACCAAGGGGGAGTTTGGATGCGGTTCTTCTGAATTTTGCAAGGTGTGCGGGTTCAATGCGGCCATAACAGCCAGCGAAGCCGGAAAAACCGGGACCAACGAGTGCCATATCGCTTTAAAGGATGGTGATGCCCTGATCATGGCCGTGCTTGTTAGACCATTCCGTTTTGAAAATGAAAATTATGTTTTTTGTGCCCTGGAAGACATCAGCGATAAAAAAAGAAGACAAATGCTGGAAGGCATTTTTTTGCACGACATCCTGAATACCGCCGCCATTCTGGAGGGCCTGGGCGAGACTTATGGAGAGCTTTCCGAACGCAAGGTAAAAATGATGCTGCAGGACCTTTCGGCAAACATCAGTGATGAGGTGCAGTGGTATCAACTCATATCCAATGTTGAAGATAAAACGCTGCAAACTAGTCATTCAACTGTTGAGGTAGCTGATATTGCCACGGAAGTAGTGCGTTTTTTGCGCAACACACAGACATTCCGCAACAGAAAAGTGGACCTGCGGATGACCGAAGGAAAGGTCGTGACAGAGCGCACCCTTTTGCGCAGGGTGCTTACAAACATGGTAAAGAATGCCCTGGAAGCCAGTACTGACAATGAAATAGTCCTGGTGAGCGCTATGTACGACGAACCTGCCAGGAAGGCAATATTTACAGTGAAAAATGAGCAGGCAATTCCATTAAACAGCCAACTGAGGATTTTTCAGAAATCATTTTCCACCAAGGGCAAGGGAAGAGGCTGGGGCACATACAGCATCAAGGTATTGACTGAAAAATACCTGAAGGGTGAGGTTGCTTTCCATTCGACCGCAAAAGACGGGACCACGTTTACCGTCAGCATTCCGTCGCTTGACGACCTTGCTTAAAATACAATAGTTTCAGTTCTTTCCCGTCAAATACCGCATAGGAGAAATCCTTTATCCAATCTCCCGTATTGACATAGAACACCTTCGGGATAATCTCTGTGAAAACAGGGAGGTGCCGGTGCCCGAAAACAAAATAGTCTACCGGACGGTTCTTGACATATTCCCTGCAATACTGGACAAGCCACTCCCGTTCTTTACCCAGAAACTCCTCTTCCTGTTTCTGATTGGCAATCCGGCTTCTTTTTGAAAAAAACATGGCCAGCCGGATACCAAGAGAAGGATGCATAAAAGCAAACAATCGCTGGCACAGGCGGCATCCAAAAATGGTTTTCAACAGTTTGTAGCTGCGGTCACCTGGTCCCAGGCCATCGCCATGGCCAAGATGAAAAACTTTGCCGTCAATCCGGATGTCGATGGGGTGCCGATGCACGGTAACACCCAACTCCTTTTCAAAATAATCAAACGCCCACATATCGTGGTTTCCTGTAAAAAAATGCACGTCGATGCCCTGGTCGGAGATCTCTGCCAGTTTTCCCAGCAAACGCACAAAACCTTTCGGTACCACGGTGCTGTATTCAAACCAAAAATCAAAAATATCACCAAGCAGGTAAATGGCCCGTGCATCATCGCGGACCTGATCGAGCCATTGGACCATTGATCTTTCGCGATCCAGACTGGAGGCCACGTCGGGTACGCCCAGATGACTGTCAGAAATAAAATAGGTCTTTTTCGCCATGCCCATGTAGAATCGCCAGCAATCAGATAATATAGGCAAACCTACTTGAATTTTATTTTATAGGCAACAATTTTTTGTATATTTATGCTCCCGATTGCACAGGGTTATTATGGTGCTTATTTTACACAACCATCATCAATAAGAAAAACAATGAAACACCTTATAGAAGCCCTAAAAAAACTGGAAGGACAAAACATCGAACAGAACCTGGTCAGAAAGGCTCTTTCCGGTATTGACTTCACAAAACTATCTTACAGGCAATACCTTGATGGGAAAAATCTGGAAGAGTATAACCGCATCAAGATACGCGATGAGCCGCTGCAGGTGTTTTTAATGACCTGGCCCCCCCAGTTCATGCTCCCCATACACCAGCATAAAAATTTCTGGGGTTTTGTGATTCCCCTGGAAGGCATCGTTGCCGAAACCATTTATGGTTACGCCGCCCGCAAAAAAAAGGTTTTTCTGCACCCCACCAAAACGTTCAAGCCTGGTGAACTCATTTATGAGCCCTACAATGTGATCCATAAACTGCAAAACACTTCCCCGCTCGATGCATGCATAAGCCTGCACATTTATCATCCGCCCTTTTATAATTACAACGGCACCTTGATCTTCGACGCCCAAAACCGAAAATTGGCCGTATTAAATGAAAAAGCGAGCATGTTGAGCTGGGCCCTGCCTGCCGATCATTATGATTCAGTAATGGAAAATGCTTACGAAGTAGAGAAACTCTGGTAACTTAGTTGATCATTCTGCAAAAATGTCCGCCAGAACAGCCTCCAGTTCATCGGGCCGGATCCCTTTTTCCATGATCCGGCCCTCGGGATCAATCAGCACGTTGTAGGGGATGCCCTCTACCTGATAGAGACTGACGACGGGAGAACTCCAGAAACGCAGGTCACTCACCTGTATCCAGTTGATCCGGTCTTCCCTGATGCCCTGCAGCCATTGTTCCCTTGTTCTGTCGAAACTAATACCATAGATTTCAAAGCCCTTGCCGTGGTACCGGTCATATATTTCCCTGAGCTGCGGATTGGCCTCCCTGCATGGTGCACACCAGGTGGCCCAGAAGTCGATCAGCACATAATTTCCGCGCAACGAAGACAATGCTATCATGTCCCCTCCGGTATCGGGCAGGATGATTTCCGGGGCCTCATTTCCTATGGTCAGGTTTTCCCTGGCCAGGCGCCGCTGCACTTCACTTCTTTTATGTCGGCTGACCCGGCGGGCAAGATCCAGCACATGCTTGTTGGCAGGATACTCTTCTGACAACGACTTGCTCAACAGTTCAAAGTATTCAAAATCGGTATCCTCACGCAACAGCAACTGGTTTCCAAAATATTGATACAAAGCAATGATGGAGGCCAGCGAGCGGGGATTGTCGCGAATGAACTGCCTCACATATTGCTGCTGACTTTCATAGATCTCTGCATAGGCTTGATCAAGGGCCTGCCGGATCTCCATGAAATTTTCATGGGCCCGGCTTTCACGAAAGACCTCAGACAGGGAATCTAATTTACGGTAATTCAGGCGAAGGTGGCTTTTCAG
>PXAA01000093.1 GCA_003567205.1 Bacteroidales bacterium | reverse complement strand
CGGAAACAAGCAGGGTACCTCCCACCACCTTGTCTCCTTTTTGTTTGTCCACAGGAACGCTCTCACCTGAAATCAGGCTTTCATCCACACTGCCTGCTCCCCAGTAAATTTCTCCATCCACCGGGATTTTATCACCTGTGTTGACCAGAATGCGTTCCCCCTCCTCTACCAGCGAAGCATCTACCTCTTCAACGGTTTCCTGCCCTTCGTTCATCTCGACAACCAGGCGCCTGGCCGTATTCTTCTGCAAACGCACAAGGTCGTCAATGGCCGATGTGGTCTTTCGCACCGAACGGTGCTCCATCATGTTACCAAGCAATACAATGGAAATGATGCTGGCGGAAGTTTCATAAAACATATAGTCATGGCCAAGCCCGTAAATCGTGCCGATCAAACTGTACACAAAAGCAGCCGTGCTGCCAAGGAAGATCAGAACATCCATGTTGGTTACCCCTGATCTCAGGGAGTTCCAGGCACTGCGACCAAAGTGCATAAACCCGACAACAAATACAGGTATGGTCAGGGCCAGTTGAAAGAGATCATTCTGCAGAAAACCCACCGGCAAAAACATATGAAGAATCAGCGGAATGGTAAATACTGCGGTAAACCAGAATTTCTTTTCAATGGGCGCCATGCCCTTCTTGCTGACTTCTCCGTTGTCAATGGCTTGCTTCACACCATATCCGAGCGATTCGATACGCTTAACAGCCAGGGGTAAACGACTTTCATCAGCGATCTCAAAACGCACCTCTCCTGTTGTGAAATCGGCACTTACGTTGTGAAAGCCTTCCTTTTCAAGGATCCGCTGTATACCCAGTGCACAGTTGGTGCAACTCATGCCTTCTACGCGATAGGCAACCGTCTTAAAAAAATGATCAGACATATTCTGTTTGATGATACATTAATGAATTAACAAATTCGGTTAGAAATAAAACAAAGGAAGAATAGTAATGTTTGACTGTAGCTGTTATCCAAAAACAGTAATGGTAAGATTACGGCTGCCACCACGGTCGCGAAATTCGCCCAGAAAGATCCCCTGCCATGTGCCAAGCTTTAGCCGGCCTCCTGAAACGGGGATGGTCAGTGACACCCCTGCCAAGGCTGATTTGATGTGGGCGGGCATATCGTCATCCCCTTCCATTACATGCGTGTAATAGGGCATGCGCTCCGGGGCCAGGTGTTCGAAACTGCTGTGTAGGTCTTTTTGAACCGAAGGATCGGCATTTTCATTGATCATCAATCCGGCCGATGTGTGGTGGATAAATATATGCACCATGCCTTTTTCGGGTAATTGACCGATGGCATCAAGTATGTGGTTCGTGATCATGTGAAAGCCCCGGTTGAATGCTGGTAATTGAAGTTCATGTTGTCTGATCATGGCTTTTTTGTTCAAAAATAATCACAATATCCAAATAAAAAGTATTAATCCATTCTGGCAGGGGAAGCCCTGTTATTTTACCTTCAATGAATGAATTCATAAAATTCTGCTTCAAAACCGTTTGATTCTGTCTCCTTTTTTATATATTTGTATTTATTTAGTCTATTTAAAAATAGATGATTTATAAATTACCGTCAATAAAAAAATCAAACAAAAAACAAAAGGAAATCATGAAAAAACAAATGATTATTATTTTATTAGTTATGGGTTTAACTGCCCCTGCTGTTTTCGCGCAAAAGTGCAACTATTATTTGCCTTTGGTGGAAGAATCTGGCCTGGAATATGAAAATTACAACCGCCGTGACCGGCTGGAAGGATCACAAAAAATTATTATAAATAAGGTTCAAACCATTGATGACAAAATCATTGCAACCGTAAATGCATCATATTTTGACCGCAGGAACCGCATGGAGCATGAGGCTGAATATGATATTATTTGCAAGGATAACGCCCTAAGACTCGATTTTCGCTCTTTAATAGATCATGGCATACTGGAGGGTTTTCAGGGGATGAATATCCATATTGAAAGCGATGACATCATACTACCGTCAGATTTGTCTGTTGGTCAGGATCTTCCCGACACATCCGTAAATATTACTGTAAGCACTGGTGGATTGCAAATAGCAGAATTGAATATTTTGATTGAAAACCGTAAGGTCATCGGCAAAGAAAACATTACCGTCCCGGCAGGGACATTTGACACATTTAAAATATCTTATCAAACCCACATTGAAACAAGGGCGGTAGGCATACCCATCCGCTCAAACTCCAGAACAATAGATTATTATGCCGAGAACATTGGTCTTGTTCGTGCAGAATTCTATGACGACAAAAACAGGCCACAGGGTTATAGTTTGCTTGGTCGCATTTTTTAGCATGCCTTTCACGTAACAGAATTGACCCGTTTGTGATCTAAAAATCACAGACGGGTTATTTTTTTTTAAAAAAATTCTTAAAAAATTTGCATTACGAAAATCTTCGTATTATATTTGCTACGAAGTTTATCGTATTTCTAATCCTAAAGCACATGCCAATGAAAAAGGAAAAGCCATACAAGCCTACAGAGAGCGAACTGGAAATACTGCAGGTGTTGTGGGATAAAAGTGAAGCTACCGTCAGGGAGGTGCATGAGGTGCTTGAAAAGTCAAAAGATATTGGTTACACCACTACTTTAAAAACCATGCAGATCATGACGGATAAAGGCATGCTTTCGCGCGATAAAAGCAGCCGCACGCATATATATATACCCCTTGTCAGCCGGGAACAAACCCAACAGCAATTTCTTGGAAAAATGGTCCATGGTTTGTTTAAGGGGTCGACCAGCCGTCTGGTGATCGGCGCCCTGGATAACGAAGAAATATCCGGTGAAGAAATAGAAAAGATCAGGGATTATTTGAAACAATTTGAAAACAAAGGCCGATGAGTATAATTGAACATATCAGCCATCCGGTGATCAATGCCCTGGGTTGGACAGTGTTTCACAGCCTCTGGCAGATTTTACTGATTGCATTGTTGTGGCGGGCATCCATGGCATTGGCAAAAAAAAGCACGGCCGGCATCCGGTATAAAATGTCACTGGTGGCGTTGCTGGCCATCCCCCTTAGTTTTATCTTCACCCTTGTGAGACAATACGCCGTATATACCAGTGCACGGCAAATTGTTTCATTTGAATTTGATACCACCGCATGGGTAACCGCCGTGGGTGACCGTACATTTTACTTAATAGACAAAGGCCAGCCTGGTTTCCTGGAAGGCTTTGAAGCGTATATCCCCGTGGTATTCTGGTTTTGCCTGGCCGGACTTTTCGTGTTTTCATTACATGCCCTTTTGTCTTATTCGAAATTGTATAAACTCAAAAGAAAAAATACACGGCCACTGCCAGCCGCTTGGCAACAAAGGGTCACGGCCCTGATCCTGCAAACAGGTTGCAAAACAAGCATACCTGTCAGGTTGTCGTCAAAAGTGAATATCCCTTTGGTTTTGGGCTTTCTGAAACCGGTAATCCTTTTGCCGGCGGCAATGCTTTTTTCCATGAGCACAGAACACATAGAGACCATCTTGCTGCATGAATTGTACCATATTCGTCGTAAGGACCATTACATAAACACCCTGCAAAACCTGATGGAAATATTATTCTTTTACCATCCGGCTGCCTGGTGGATCAGCGCGCATGTAAGAACATTAAGAGAGCAATGTGTAGACGAATGGGTTGTTGGGGAAACCGGTTCCCCGCTTATTTATGCACAAGCCCTTATTGCATTAGAAGAAAAACGTGGCGCTGCCATGCCGCAACCCGTGGTGGCCGCCACCCAATCTAAAAATCATTTATTCACACGTATTAAACACATGATGACCATGAAAACAAGATCATTGAACACAGGACAAAAACTGGCCGCCATACTGGCCATTGTATTCGCACTGACATCCATCGCCTGGATTAATCCGGCCAAGACCATTAATCTGTATTCCGATGCCGGCAGCAGCACACCACCCATTGACGCATATTACCAATTTGATGTGTCTTCGATGGTGGATGAAGAAACAGACACAGACAAACCGCCCGCATTTCAGCAAGAAAAGCAGCAGCCAAGGCCACGCACCATTTACCTACACGACGGTACCACTATCCAGTATGATGGATTGAGTGAACGGGATAGGGAGAAGATCCAACAAGCCATGGAGGAAGTTCGTATGGCCATGACTGAAATCAACAGAGAAGTTTTTGAGAAACTTCATTCGGGAGCGTTCCGGATGGAGTTGCAGCAAGCAGGAGAAGAAGCCAGGAAAGCTGGTGAAGAGGTGCGCAAAGCCATGGAGGAGCTTCAGAAAGAGTTTCAGGACGACGCCTTCCGGGAAGAACTGCGCATGGCCAGGGAACAGATCAAAGAGGCCATGAAAGAACTTGAAGAGGTCGACTGGGATGCAATCAGGGATGATGTGAAAAAGGGCATGCAGGAAGTGGACAAAGCCATGAAAGAACTGCACCTGGAAATGCAGCACATAGGCCCGGTATTACAGGATGTTATGGAAGGATTTTCCCGGAGCATGGAGGAAGTTGGAAAGGGACTGGAACAGATCGGGCCGGTAATCAATGATGTGATGAAAGAGGTACAACGCGCCATTGAAGAAGCCGTCCAGGAAGAAGTCAAAAGCAGGGAAAGGGAGCAAGAAGAACAATAGGCCGGGCTTCCTTGCCGGACCATCCAACAGCAACGCGGGTGATCATGAAGCCAAATCCATGATCACCCGTGTTCATGCTGTCAAACAGATATTGCTTAAGAACCAAGTGTGGCCACCATCACCGCTTTGATGGTATGCAGGCGGTTCTCGGCCTGGTCAAAGACCACGGAATGTTCTGATTCAAACACTTCCTCTACTACCTCCATGCCATCAAGGCCGAACTTTTGGAAAATTTCCTCTCCAATGGTGGTTTCGCGGTTGTGAAATGCCGGCAGGCAGTGTAAAAACTTCACTTTTGGGTTCCCGGTCTTTTTAATAACATCCATATTTATCTGGTAGGGCTTCAGCAGTTCAATACGCTCCTTCCATACCTCGTCTGGTTCTCCCATCGACACCCACACATCGGTATAAAGGAAATCAACGCCTTTTACGGCCTCACCCACATCTTCGGTAATGGTGATTTTTGCACCGGTTTCTTTGGCGATCTCACGGCATTGTGCCACAAGTTCCTCGCTGGGTTGGACCGACCTGGGGGCTGCTGCACGAAAATCCATGCCCATTTTGGCCGCACCAACCAACAGGGAGTTACCCATGTTGTTGCGGGCATCGCCCAGATAGCAAAAAGAAATCTGGTGTAGCGGTTTGTCGCTATGTTCCATCATGGTCTGAAAATCGGCCAGGATCTGGGTGGGATGATATTCATTGGTCAGGCCATTCCATACCGGGACCCCTGAATATTCTGCAAGCTCTTCAACCGTGGTCTGTGCAAAACCACGATACTCAATGCCGTCATACATGCGGCCCAATACGCGGGCGGTATCTTTCATCGATTCCTTATTGCCGATCTGGCTGCCACTGGGTCCGAGATAAGTCACCAGTGCGCCCTGGTCAAAAGCAGCCACCTCAAAGGCACAACGTGTGCGGGTGGATGCCTTTTCAAAGATCAGTGCAATGTTTTTGCCTTCTAGTTTTTGTTGCTCATATCCGCCATATTTTGCCTTTTTCAGGTCAACCGACATGTCGAGCAAAAATTTAATTTCCTGGGGCGTAAAGTCCAAAAGCTTCAAAAAACTCCTGTTTCTTAAATTAAAAGCCATGATTTGTTCTCCTTATATTTAGCTGTTTATAATGATTGATTGAATAGGGTTTTCAGGGCAGGATAACCGTTCCCGCTTCCGGTTTACCCAATTGTTCGGCCTCGGTAATGATGGCATCCTTTCCACCATTTTCCACAAACTGGATACAAGCACGAACCTTGGGGGCCATACTGCCTTCGGTAAACTGACCATCAGCAAGGTGCCTGCTGATCTCTTCAAGGCTCACCCGTTCAAGCTTTTTCTCACCGGGCTTATGAAAATTTATAAACACATTAGGTACATCCGTCAGGATGCAAAATTTATCCGCTTTGATCTTGTTGGCCAGCAAAGAAGAGGCCAGGTCTTTGTCGATAACGGCATCAATGCCCACCATCTTGCCGCCATCTATATAGGCAGGAATACCCCCACCACCTACTGTGATTACGATGGTGCCTGTTCGGGCCAGCTTTTCCACAGCTTCCCAGTTGGGAATATCCAGTGGCCTTGGTGAAGCAACCACCCTGCGCCAGCCACGTTTCCTGGGGTCCTCATGAAACACCCATTGATTTTCCGCGGACATCTTATCGGCTTCCTCTTTTGAATAAAACGGACCAACCGGTTTGGTGGGGTTTTTAAATGCCGGATCTTCTTTATCAACAACCACCTGGGTTACAAGGGTTACAATATTGCGTTGAATACCATGTCCGGCCAAAACATTGCGCAATTGTTGCTCGATCATAAAACCAATGGAACCCTGGGTCTCTGCCACGCAAAAGTCAATGGGTTGCTTCGGAAGGCCATATATCTGATGGCCAGCCTCATGCTGTAACAATACATTGCCTACCTGCGGGCCGTTGCCGTGTCCGATCACCAGGTCATAGCCCTCTTTGATCAGCGGCACCAGATGCTGACAGGTGTCGTATACATTCTGCTCCTGTTCGTCGATGGTACCTTCTTGTCCGCTCCTGAGCAGGGCATTGCCTCCAAATGCAATAACAGATAGCTTGTTCATAACTTATGTTGTTTTTAAAAATGTAAATAAATGTCACTAAAAAAAATCCCTTGAAATAGCCTGAACAGGATATTGAAAAAACACATCCAACCCTCCCGCCCTAAGGCAGGGGCAAAAAACCACCACCTAATTTGGTATGGCAGCCATGGCCTGGAAGAATATCTTTTCAATCATCATAAACAAGCCTGACAAGGGTTGCCAATAAATGATCCGATTTCTAATTGCAAGCAAAGGTAGTATTTTTTTGATATGCCGGAAAAATTTTAATGCCTGCGTTTATCTGGTTTAATCATGCGAAGATAAAACTATATTTGTGATCATGTTTTATACATTGCACCAGGATATGCATCAGTATTGTTTGTTTTTCTTTGCAACACTGCTTTTAACATGCTCTGGCTGCTCAGGCCCCGGTCATAAAGAAGACCATGACCAGACTGTTTTACACATCATACATGCCGGGAGCCTGAGCATACCTGTTCATGAAATAGCCACTTCTTTCAGGGAAAGAAATCCCGGTGTCCGCATCCTTACAGAGGCCTGGGGCAGCAAAGCGGGCGCTCGCCGTGTCATTGACCTGAGTACCCCTGCCGATGTATTCCTTTCGGCCGACTATATGGTGATAGAAAACATGCTTATTCCAGACCACGCCAGCTGGTACCTGTCGTTTGCCGCCAACGAAATGGCCATTGTATACACAACCGCCTCAAGGTATGCAGAAGAAATTACGCCAGACAACTGGCCCGAGATATTGCTACGCCCCCGGGTGAGTTCAGGACGTAGTGACCCGGATCACGACCCATGCGGGGTCCGCACGGTATTCACTTGCAAACTGACAGAAATTTTTTATAAACAGGCAGGTCTGGCAAAACAGCTGCTGGATAAATCCGGCAAGAACCTCAGGCCAAAGGAAACGGACCTGATCGCCTTGCTGGAAAGCGGCCATCTGGATTATATTTTTTTATACCGCAGCGTGGCGCAACAACATGGCCTCTCCTGGCTGGCACTACCACCAGAGCTGAACCTTGGAAACCCGGAACTAAATGACTGGTATGCGCAGGTAAATATTAAAACATTGGGAAGCGCTCCCGGCAAACATATTATTGAATATGGCCAGACCATGGTGTATGGACTGACCATCCCACATAAAACAACCAACCAAAAACTTGCTGAGGAATTTGTAGCCTTTGTGATGGAAAAGGAAAAAGGACAAAGGATACTGGATTCACTGGGGCAACCCCCCCTGGCCCCTGCCCCGACCAGATATTTTTATGAATTGCCCGAAAGTTTGAGGATCTATGGACGGCCAAACCACGAAAGGCAGGTAAGGCATTGATAAATTCATCGCTAAAAGCACTACCTTTGCATGGCTATGTCCGAAAGAAAAACCATTGCCTTTCGCACCCTCGGCTGCAAATTAAATTTCAGTGAAACAGCGACCATCAGCAGGCAGTTTGCCAGCAGGCAATTTATGCTGGTAAACTTTAATGAATCAGCCGATTTCTATGTGATCAACTCTTGCGCCGTTACCAAAAAGGCAGAAAAGAAATGCAAAGAGCTCATTAAAAAGGCCATGAATACCAATCCGTCGGCTCATATAGCCGTCATTGGCTGTTTTTCACAGATCAATCCGGAGGATATAGCTGCCATGCCGGGCGTGTCGCTGGTTTTGGGCAATGCAAAAAAATTTGAACTTCTTGAACACATCAGACAAATAAAGGACAGCAAAACACACACAACCTTTCAGGATCGCGATGCAACAAAACCCGCCGGTTTTGTCCCTACATATTCCCTGGATGGACGCACCCGTTCATTTTTCAAGATCCAGGACGGATGCGATTATATGTGTGCCTACTGCATCATTCCCATGGCCCGCGGAAACAGCCGCAGCCATAATATTGCAACAACACTGAAAACCGCCAGAGAGATCGCACAAACCGACATCAAAGAGGTAGTCCTAACGGGGGTGAATATCGGAGACTTTGGAAAGTCTTACGGAGAGTCCTTTTATGGCCTCCTCCAGGAACTTACAGCTATTGACGGACTGGAGCGCATCCGGCTTTCATCCATTGAACCAGACCTCTTGCATGACAACATCATTCGCCTGGTAGCCGGTGAAGCCAAACTGATGCCACATTTCCACATTCCGCTTCAATCCGGCAGCAACACCATTTTAGAAGCCATGGGCCGCCGGTATAACACCCGGCTTTTTGCTTCCAGAATTGAAACCATCCGCCACTATATTCCACACGCATGTATCGCCGCAGATGTTATTGTTGGTTATCCCGGCGAAACAAATGCGCTTTTTGAAGAATCGCTTGCATTTATTGCAAGCATGGATGTATCATACATTCATGTGTTTCCATACAGCGAACGGAACAATACCCGCGCCGCCGGAAACACAGGCACCGTACCCCATACGGAAAGGAAAACACGCTCAAAGCGAATGCAACGGCTTTCTCTGGAAAAGAAACAATCTTTTATAAAATCCAACAAAGGGCTCAACACCTCGGTTTTGTGGGAAAAAGACCACCAGGGGGAATGTTTGTTTGGTTTTACGGAGAATTACCTCAGGGCAAAAACCAGGTACGATCAGAGAAAAATAAACACCGTCCAGTCTGTACAATTAGACATCACCGACGAAAAAGGAGTATATATAATACAATGAAAGAATTCAGATCATTATGCCTGCAGGTATGTGACGTAGCCAGGGAGGCCGGGCAGTTTATCCGCGAAGAGCTTCCCCGCCTCAGAGCATCGGACGTTATGAGCAAGGGGTTGCACAGTTACGTCACACATGTTGATACGACAGCCGAAAAACGCATTGTCAAAACCCTGGAACAATTATTGCCGGAGGCCGGATTTATTGTGGAAGAAGAAAGCATCGAAAAAGAAGGCCGCGAATATCGCTGGGTAGTAGACCCCCTTGATGGCACGACCAATTTTATCCATGGTCTTCCCTGTTTTAGTGTGTCCATTGCCCTGATGTACCGCCATGAGGTAGTGCTGGGGGTGGTTTACGAGATTAACCTTGATGAATGTTTCTATGCATGGAAAGGTGGGGGTGCTTACCTGAACGATGGCCCCGTCAGGGTTTCAACGGCAGGTAGCCTGAAAGAAAGCCTGCTGGCTACCGGCTTCCCCTACTATGATTATTCACTGTTGGGGAAATACATGGAACTGTTTACCTGGTGTTTGCGCAATACCCATGGCGTCAGAAGGTTTGGAAGTGCAGCCGTTGACCTGGCATACGTGGCTTGCGGCCGTTTTGAGGGGTTTTTTGAATACGGACTAAACGCCTGGGACGTGGCTGCAGGAAGTCTTATTATTACCGAAGCCGGCGGACGGGTCAGTGATTTTTCTGAACAAAATAATTTTATTTTTGGAAAAGAAATTTTGGCCACCAACCAGAAGATATACAACGAACTGTTGTCGAAAGTAAAACAGGTTTTTAAACAATAGTTAATGAATGCCATTGCCAATTCGTTTTATGAATTTGCTGCGATTTTGGGCATTGTAGTATTGCTGTTCGTGGCGGGTCTCAAACTGAAGTCGCTTAAGAGGCAAGTAATATATATATAAGATGATCCTTCTGTTTGGAGGTAAATAAAAATTTTTACTTTTGAGTGATAAACCGAAAAAAACCAACACATCATGAAAAAACTGATCTCTATTTTTGCTGTTGCAATCCTTCTATGGGGATGTGCTCCCGACACCCGTGAAATCAAATCCATTGACTCATTTACTGCCGAAGGGGTTATCGATCAGCTCACAGATCAATACGGCCCGGAACATAGCGAGCGTATCCGGCGAGGCGTTTCACAGGTAGCTTCTTTATGGCGCACCGGCGACGGCAGTGTAAGTGATTTTGAAAATTTCTGCATGACACATTTCATCGGTGACCAGGATGAACTGGAGATGGTTTTTGACCGCCTTGCCCACAACTTTGAACACCTTTACGGATATATGAACAGAATATCCCTGGAACTCAACCGCCAGATTCATGAAGACCGGGGACCCATCCATCGCATTGATCAGATGTTTGCATCCTACAGCCCTTTCGCCCATATACAGGATGATCTTTACAACAGCAAGATCGCTTTTATGATCGCACTGAATTTTCCGCATTACACCCTGGAAGAGAAAAACAAGCTGGGCGCAGACTGGAACGACCGACAATGGGGGCATGTCCGCCTGGGTGATTACTTTACTGCCAGGGTACCCCCAAGGCTTATACAGGAATACAGCCAGGCCAGCAGCCAGGCGGGTATGTATATCTCAGAATACAATATTTATGCCGGAAAGCTTCGCAATGAAGCTGGGGAAAGCCTTTTCCCCGAGGGAATGAAATTGCTTGCACACTGGAATATCCGCGATGAAATCCGGTCTAATTACGGGCAGCCGGATGGCCAGGAAAAAAAGGAGATACTTTATCGCGTAATGCTCCGCATCATCAACCAGGACATTCCCAAACAAGTGATCAACAATGATACCTATGAATGGAACCCATATAGCAATGCGTTGTGGAAAGATGGTCAGGAAGCAGACCCTGATCCGGAAGGCAGCAGGCGGTATGCCCACCTGTTGAATATTTTCCAGGGCCTTAGCAATATGGACCCCTATTATCCGCACCTCGACAATTATATCAAGCGTCGTTTCGACAGCAGTATGGAGATTCCTCAAAAAGAAGTGGAAGTATTGTTTCGGGAGTATGCAGCATCACCGCTGATCCGTGAAACAGCCATGTTGGTCAGCGAACGGCTGGGGCGTGAACTACGCCCATATGACCTTTGGTACGATGGTTTCAAAGCCCGCAGCGGCATATCCGAAGAGGCGCTCGATGAGATTACCAAAAAAAGGTATCCCGATGCCGGCGCGCTGAACCGTGACCTCCCCCGGATATTAAGACACCTGGGGCATACTCGTGAGATGGCAGACTTTATTGCCGGTAAAATTGAGGTAGATGCAGCCAGGGGTTCCGGCCATGCCTGGCGGACCTCCATGCGTGATATGCCCTCTCACCTGCGTACCCGTATCGGTCCGGAAGGCATGGATTACAAAGGCTATAACATTGCCATCCATGAGTTTGGCCATAATGTGGAACAAACCATCAGCACACATTTTGTCGACAACTATTTTATTAACGGCATTCCTAATACCGCGTTTACTGAAGCCCTTGCCTTTATGTATCAGCGACGCGATCTCGATTTTCTTGGCATTCACCAGGATGACCCCATGCAGGAGCACCTTGAGATACTTGATGTTTTCTGGGATAATTATGAGATGATGGGTGTATCGCTGGTGGATATGGACGTTTGGAAATGGATGTACGACAATCCGGATGCCACACCCGAGGCGTTAAAGAATGCGGTTATACAGATCGCAAAAGACATCTGGAACGAATATTATGCAGATGTCTTTGGTACAGAAGACAATCCTTTGCTGGCCATTTATTCGCATATGATCCAATCACCCTTGTATCTTTCAAATTACCCTTATGGCCGGTTAATCATGTTCCAGTTGGAGGATTATATTCGTGGCAAGGATTTTGCTGAAGAAGAACTGTGGATTTTTTCCATAGGCCGATTGACACCAAAACACTGGATGGATGCCGCTGTGGGGGAGCAAATCAGCAATCAGCCTATGTTTGAAGCAGTAGAACAGGCCCTGGCCACCATGAGATAAACAGTAGAATGAACGCTTAAATGGACCCGTTTACCTTTTGGCCTTTTGTCAAAAAAAATATCGAAAAGAGTTTATGTTTTATTTTTTTTGTATTTTAGCAGCTTGAAAAAACAAGGCTACATGAGATGGTAAATCAGGGAGAGGTGGCCGAGTGGTCTAAGGCGCACGCCTGGAAAGCGTGTATCCGTCACAAGCGGATCAAGGGTTCGAATCCCTTTCTCTCCGCTAAAATTAAGGACAACTAAATCTAACACTAAACAAACGAATTTTTATTAATCAATTATCTTTCAAACAAAAACCAACAGAATCAGTTATGAAAAAATTATTCGTCTTTTTGACAGTAGCAGGGATGTTTACTTTTGGTTTAAATACCATAGTACTGGCTGAAGAACCGGTACAGGAAGCTGAAACAGAGGTGGCTGAAACTGATGTTGATCAGGAAATAGAGCCTGCGCCTGCAGATATTATGGACCAAGACCTGGCGCCTGATTACGAAGACCAGACCTTCCACTACATCCTGAAAGAACAGTTTATTGAAGGTGGTCCTGCATTTATGAGTATTATCTTATTGTGTTTGATCATTGGCCTGGGTCTTTGTGTTGAAAGGATTATTTATCTTAACCTTTCCTCAACAAACACCGCAAAACTGCTTAACAAAGTAGAAGATGCACTGAAAACCGGTGGTGTAGATGCAGCCAAAGAAGTTTGCAGAAACACCCGGGGACCGGTTGCAAGCATTTACTACCAGGGTCTCGACAGGTATAACGAAGGCATGGAGGTTGTCGAAAAGTCGATCGTCTCTTATGGCGGCGTTCTGATGGGCCGCCTGGAAATGAATCTTACATGGATTTCACTCTTTATCGCCATTGCCCCGATGCTTGGGTTTATGGGTACGGTAATTGGTATGATCGGAGCCTTTGACGCCATCGCACGCGCCGGTGACATCTCCCCCACCATTGTGGCTGACGGTATCAAGGTTGCCCTTCTGACTACCGTGTTCGGTCTTATTGTGGCCGTTATCCTGCAGATCTTCTACAACTATATTGTATCTAAAATTGACATCATGGTCAACACCATGGAAGATGCCACCATTTCTTTCATGGACATCTTGATTAAGTACAAAAAATAAAAAAACCCTTTCTCACTATGAACGAATCGGTAATTAATATAGGAATGTATGTCACCTATGGCTTGATTGTCATAGCTGCACTTGCAGCCATCATCTTTCCGGTTATTCAAATGTTTGGCAATTTCCGGAAAGCCATACCAACGCTCATCGGTATAGGGGTATTGGCTCTCATCGTGGTCCTTTCATATGCTTTTAGCTCTGCTGAAGTATATCCGGACGTCGGGCCAAGAGTGTCCCAATGGGTCGGGGGTGGCATCACAGCCACCATGATCCTTATCGGACTCTGTCTTTTTGCTGCAATATTTTCAGAGATATACAAATATTTTAGATAAAAACAATCATCTAAATAGGAGATCTTTCTATGGCTAGAATGACCCCTGAGATCAATGCCGGATCAATGGCGGATATTGCATTCCTCCTGCTGATCTTCTTTCTTGTCACCACCACCATGGATGTAGACACGGGGATCAACAGGATGTTACCGCCGCCCATTGACCCGAATGCACCGGAACCGCCACCCGTAAGGGAGCGTAACGTGTTTGTGGTACTCGTCGACGCCCAGGACCGCCTGATGGTGGAGGGTGAACCGGGGAACATTAACGCACTGCGGGAACGTGCCAAAGAGTTTTTGTTAAACCCCGACGATAACCCCAATATGCCCGTTAAGGAAACCACAGAGATAGAGCATATTGGACAGTTTGACGTATCAAGGGGTATTATATCGCTTCAGAACGACAGGGGTACATCTTACGAGATGTACATCGCCGTGCAAAACGAGCTGGCTGCTGCTGTCCGTGAAATCAGGGACGAGGTATCCAGACAATACTTCGGGCGCCGGTTTAACGAGCTAACGGACGAAGAACTTGTCACTGCCGTGCGGCGGGCTGTGCCCATGGCTATTTCTGAGGCTGAACCAAGAGATATTGGAAGGAGGTAAAATATGGCAAGATTCAGAAAAGAAGGTGGGAAAAAAACCCCGAAAATTAATACGGCATCACTGCCTGATATCATCTTCATGCTCCTGTTCTTTTTCATGGTAACTACCGTGATGCGGGAAACAACACTCTTTGTAAGAACTTCACTTCCATCCGCCACCGAAATACAGCAGTTGGAACGGCGTTCCCTTGTTAGTTTTATTTACATCGGACCACCATTACAATCGCAAGTATTTGGTACAGAGCCAAGGATACAATTGTATGATGCTTTTGCGTCAGTAGATGACATTGCTTCGTTCATCGAATCAGAAAGACAGGCAACTGCTGAAGCAGAAAGGCCCCTGATGACAACATCCCTTAAAGTAGACAGGGGTACCAGGATGGGCATTGTCACCGATGTAAAACAAGAACTCCGTATGGTAAATGCCCTGAGGGTAAACTACTCCACAACACGCGGAGAAGTAGCCGGCATTCGTTGATATAATCCGGAGGAAATATACAAAAGGCCGGCAGTCTGAATACTGCCGGCCTTTTTTTCCTGTTGCCTGATCTATTTTACGATAGTCATCTCATCAATCAGATGTGTGGCGCCGGCAAATTTATCAATAATAAAAAGCATATACCGGGCATCCACGTTGATGGCCTTTTGCAGTTCATGTTCAAAAAGGATGTCGCCACTCATGCCTTCCCAGTTGGCATCAAATGTCACGCCAATGAGATGGCCGTCGCCATTGATCACCGGACTTCCTGAGTTGCCCCCTGTAATGTCATTGTTGGTAATGAAGTTTACCATCATGGTATTGTCATAGGCATATTCACCAAAATCTCCCTGTCTATATAATTTTTTAAGTTTTTCCGGTACAACAAACTCATGATGTCCGGGATCTTCCTTTTCCATAACACCCGTCAGCGTAGTGTAGTAATCATAATATACCGCATCCATGGGATGATATCCGTTTACGGTACCATAGGTGAAACGCATGGTACTATTGGCGTCCGGGTAAAACGATCTGTCAGGATGCATTTTCAGAAGTCCCCTGAGAAAATAACGTTCTGTCTGTCTTAAAGATGTGCTGATCTCTTCCATTTGGGCGGTAACCTCCCTGTAAGTCTCATATACTGATCGTGCAGCTGTAAAAGCAAGGTCATCAACCAACAAAGCTACCGTGGGTTGCTGCAAAAAAGCATCTACGCGGTCCGGGTCGGCAAAAATACTACTGGCATAAACAGCATCGGCAAACGCTGCAAAGTCATTTTCATATGCCAGGGCGATATGATCGAAAATATCAGGCAACTCATTGGCCGGAGCATGATCATAATACATTTTAAACATAGCGGTCCACAAACGCTTATCTACCTCTTTGTCATAGTTGCGATACAAACGTCCGGCAATGCCCTGTAAACGTTCAGCTTCTTTTGCTATTTGCTCTTCATCGCCTGCTTCCAGCATATCATAAAGCCTGTTGAAAGCATTTGCCATGCGGATCAGGTCAGGGCCTGTCGCCATGGACTCCAGGAAAATATAATTGCGTGATTCAAATGCACGCAACGCTTCGTAAACCCTGCGGAAGTCATCAATGACATGACCGTATTTACTCTCACGCTCTGCATTTGCCAAAGCCCAATTATGGAATGCCTCCTCCAGCTCCCGCTTTGATTCGGCCACATTAAGCCGCTGCAATGACTCACTCATCCCGATGAAATTTTTCCAGTAGTTTGAAATACCGGAGTGTTTGGAAGCATATTTTATACGGATTTCATCACTTTGTGCCATGGCCTCCTCGATGATGTCCAGTTTTTTCCGGCGGATGTCAATCCGTATGGGATACATGTTCTCAAGACGGTATTCTATGCCGTAAGAAGTCAGATATCTTTCCGTGCGACCAGAGTATCCCAGGATCATGGCAAAATCATTTTCCCGGACCCCACGCAAGGAAACAGGCAGGTGATGTTTCGGACGCAGGGGTATGTTTTCCGGTGCATATTCAGCAGGTGAACCATCGGGGGCAGTATACACCCTGAAAAGTGCAAAGTCGCCGGTATGTCTTGGCCACTCCCAGTTATCTGTATCACCACCAAATGCGCCGATATCAGAAGGCGGCGCACCAACCAGGCGAACGTCATTGAAGGTTTCATAAGTAAACAGGAAAAAATAATTGCCGGCGAACATGGCGCTCAGGTTCGCAGTATAATGGGTTCCTTCTGTGACGGCATCGGTTAATTCATTACTTTTTGCGCGGATGGCCTCAGATCGTTCCGATTCTGTCATATCGTCGGTAAGAACCGCATTGACAATATCGGTAACATCTTCAACATTCACCAGAAAACGCACAAACAAACCATCATTGGTCAACTCGTCCTCCCGCGTCATGGCCCAGAAGCCATCGGTCAGTAAATCATTCCCCACCGAACTGTGTGCCTGGATCCGCCCGTATCCGCAGTGATGATTGGTCAGAACAAGGCCCTGGTCTGAAATGATCTCTCCGGTACAAAAACCACCGAAACTGACAATTGCATCTTTGATGCTTGGCTCCGAAAAACTAAAAATTTCATGAGGCTCCAGGTTCAGGCCCATCTGTGCCATCTCTTCATAAAGCTCTTGGTCAATCAGGAATGGCAACCACATCCCCTCATCGGCCTTTGAAGGCGAATATGAGAACAGTATTGTCGCAATTAAAACAAACAAGTGTTTTGTAGTCATGAATGCAAAGTTTAGTTTATATAAATGTATCTCCTTTTTTGAGTTTTATGTCATTGACAAACTTTCGAATTTGCTGCTCCTGCGATTTCTTACAGATCAGCAAGGCATTGTCGGCTTCCGAAACAATAAATCCATCAAGGCCCTGTACAACGACCAATTTATCTTCTGGAATATTAATGATGCAGTTCTTGCTTCCGTATAACATGGCGTTTTTACCGACTACAGCATTGTTGTTCGCATCTTTGTTTCTTGCATCAAAGAGCGAGCCCCATGTTCCCAAGTCAGACCAGCCAAGATCTGAAACAAAAACATATACATTATCAGCTTTCTCCATGATGGCATAATCTATCGATATGCTTTTACAGGCCGGGTAAGCCACATCCATATATGATTGTTCTTCCGGGGTATTGTATTTGCCAAGTGCTTCGCGAAATACAAAGCTGATCTCCGGCTGGTATTGTTCAAATGCGCCAATGATGGCCTCACACGACCAAATGAAAATACCACTGTTCCATAAAAAGTCACCACTCTCAAGAAAAGATTCGGCCAGCTCCAGGTTTGGTTTTTCCGTAAATGTTTTCACTTTTTTAAGGCGGTCATCATCCGGATAGTTCGAGTCATCTTTAAACTGGATATAACCATATCCGGTATCAGGCCTGCTTGGGGTGATGCCCAGGGTAAACAGGCGATTTTCCTTTTTTGCAGCCGTGAGTGCCGAATAAATGATGTCGGTAAACACATCTTCCTTTAATATAATGTGGTCTGATGGGGCTACCA
Organism: Bacteroidales bacterium; assembly: GCA_003567205.1. Taxonomy (GTDB): domain Bacteria; phylum Bacteroidota; class Bacteroidia; order Bacteroidales; family UBA7960; genus PUPG01. The sequence goes on along the minus strand of PXAA01000093.1, from coordinate 8,443 downwards.
CAATGGCTGCCCTGGGATTCAGGTTATATATCTTATACGCTGCATAAGCAATACAAGGCGCCGTATTTTTTCTTGCCGGTTCACATATCAGCCGTTCGGCCGGTAATTCAGGGATCTGTTCATTGACCAGTTTTTTGTATTTCTTATTGGTGACAATAAAAATATTTTCGGGCAAACAAACTTTCTTGAAACGTTCGTAAGTTTCCTGAATAAGTGTCTTTCCAGCACCCAGGATATCAATAAACTGTTTGGGTCTCGATTCGCGGCTCATGGGCCAGAACCGCTCCCCAACCCCTCCGGCCATAATGACCACATAGTTGTCTTTGTTCATGTAAAATGCCATGTTGTAAGGTTTATATACTCTGTTTCTATTTAATCGGCAGAAGGCCGCTTAACTTTTGCGGCTGAATGAATCAGGTAAGCCCGTTTATTGTCCAGGCAATAACAACGATAGCGTGTCCGAACTTTTCCCTCCTTGCGGAACAAACGGCCATTCTTCATTTCAAACAACTGGTTATCATCTACTTCCTCTAAAAATTGCCAGGAATCGTCCGGGGGATTTTTATCAAAGACACGCAATGCCTTTGTAAGTTTCATGTCTGCAATACCCGACGCTTTTACACGATAGGAATAGTCAACAAGCAAATCACATACAGAAGACTGAAACAAGCCTTTGCGGACAAATTGACGTATCAATGAACCAAATTGATGCTTCCATTCCATACCATGTGGTGAAACCTTTTTGCCATATGTTTCATGCACCATCAAATGGGCCAGTTCGTGCAAAAAGACCAACAAGCATTCATATGCATTGAGGTCGCCGTTTACAGTTATCTTATGAGACGAACCATTAACTGAAGGTTTGAAATCGCCCAGTTTTGAAAGTCTGTTGCGGCTGATAATAAAATCAATGCGGTAATCCTGTAAAAGACCGGTTATAACTTCAACCGCATCCACAGGCATACAAGCTGCCAAAGACTCACTGATCGTTTGCCGCATCTGAATATTTAATTGGGCTCAAAAATAATAAAAATATAGGGGCTGGCAGATAGAAAGCAATCATTTGTTGCATCCAGGACACAAATAATCTGTAATTTAGCTCGCCAAATGCAAAAAAATCCGGCAACAAAAAAACCGATCAATTCGTTTATGTTATAAAACATATGCGAACCATGAAATCCAAGGTGAATCTGAAGTCATGATATTAATTATCAAATTAATCAGGGAAGGCGCCATATTTGCTGTTACCTCGGTAATCGCGAATAAACTGCGTACTGTTTTAACGTTATTGGGGATTACCATTGGGATATTTGCCATCATATCTGTTTTCTCTGTAGTGGATTCATTGGAAAAACAAATACGTGCAAGCATTACCGCCTTGGGCGATAACGTGGTGTATATTCAGAAATGGCCCTGGACCTTTGATACTGATTTCAGATGGTGGGATTATATAAGCCGGCCTGTTCCGCAGCTTGGCGAACTTGATGAACTGCAAAAACGTTCCGTTACCGTTGAGACTGCTGCATTCCTTGCATCAACCAGCCGGCGCGTTGAATACCTGAATACCAGTATTGATAACGTAAGCATTGTAGGTGTATCTGCCGATTACGACCAGGTTCGCAATTTCGAAATGGCAGATGGCCGCTTTTTTTCTTCATTGGAATCAACAGCCGGCAGGAATGTGGCTGTCATTGGTTTTGATCTGGCAGAAAACCTGTTTCCCGGTATTGATCCCATAGGCCGGACAGTAAAGGTTTTTGGGCAAAATACCACAGTAATCGGGGTTTTTGAACAAGAAGGGTTGGGTGGTTTTGGCAACAGCCACGACAACGCCATGATTCTTCCCATTCATTACCTGGCCCAATTCATTAATGTAAATCAGGACAGATTCAGCCCGTTCATTATGGCAAAAGCCTATCCAGGGATCTCCAATGCCGAGATGATCGACGAACTTACCGGGGTCATGCGATCAATCCGCCGGCTGTCCCCTATTGCAGAAAACAACTTTTCTTTGAATGAAACCAGTTTGTTGTCCCAGGGCTTTGACGGATTATTTGCCATCATCACCCTGGCCGGTTGGATCATAGGAGGATTCTCCATCCTGGTGGGCGGATTCGGTATTGCAAACATCATGTTCGTCAGCGTTCGGGAGCGCACCAGCATTATCGGTATACAAAAAGCCCTGGGTGCAAAAAATTATTTCATTCTTTGGCAGTTCCTGTTCGAGGCCGTCTTATTGAGCGTTATGGGTGGCAGTGTAGGTCTTTTGCTGGTGTTTACCGGAACAGCCATCGTTTCCAATGTGTTTGACATCGATTTTATGTTAAGTGCATCAAACATTTTTCTTGGGATAAATGTTTCAGCCATCATAGGTCTTGTGTCAGGATTTGTTCCTGCATGGTCAGCTGCCCGGTTGGATCCGGTGGAAGCAATTCGGAGCACTGGTTAGGAAGAGTTGGTAAGAAGTAATTAGTGAGAAGTAATTAGTAATTAGTAGATATTCTTTTCATTTTAGTATAATTTTGTTAGTATGGAAAATAAGAAAATAATGCTGGTGATTTTGGATGGTTGGGGAAAAGGCGATGGAAGCAAGGCCGACATCATCCACCATGCCAAAGTGCCATTTACAAAGAGTCTTTATAAAAACACGCCAAACACCTTACTGCGGACATCCGGAGAGGATGTGGGGCTGCCCGAAGGGCAAATGGGCAATTCCGAAGTTGGGCACCTGAATATGGGTGCAGGCAGAATTGTATACCAGGATTTGGTAAAAATAAGTAAGGCAGTTAAAGACAAGTCTTTTCAGGAAAATGAAGTTTTAAAAGAGGCCTTCGATTACGCAAAGGAAAATGGCAAGAAGGTCCATTTATTCGGCCTTGTGTCTGACGGGGGCGTTCATTCGGCCATGGACCACCTGTTTGGACTTTGTGACATGGCCAGGGATCTTGATTTTGACAAGCTCCATGTGCATGCGTTTACCGACGGAAGGGATACTGATCCCAGGAGTGGGAAAGGTTATATCCGGGAACTGGAAGAATACATGCAAAAAACGGCTGGAACCATTGCCACGGTATGCGGCCGTTATTATGCCATGGACCGTGACAAGCGATGGGACAGGATCAAAATTGCCTACGATATGCTTCTTGAGGGAAAAGGAGAACCTTTCCAAAGTGCCACGGAAGCTATAAAGGCTTCATATGATGAAGACATCACCGATGAATTCATTAAGCCCAAAGTGATTACCAATAATGAAAGGAAGCCTTTGGCCACCCTCAGCGAGGATGATGTGGTCATCTGCTTCAATTTTCGAACCGACCGGCTGCGTGAGATCTCTACGGTACTTACCCAGCAGGATATGCCTGATCATGGTATGAAAACCATGCCATTGCATTATGTTACCATGACCGAATATGACAAATCCTTTAAAGGGGTAAAAGTTGCCTTTGAGAAGGAAGACCTGAAAAACACCCTTGGAGAGATCCTTGCTCGTGCCGGGAAAACACAACTCCGTATTGCCGAAACTGAGAAATATCCTCATGTGACTTTCTTCTTCAGCGGCGGCCGTGAGCAAGTCTTCGACGGCGAAGAAAGGGTAATGATCCCCTCTCCCAAAGTGGCCACATACGATCTGCAACCTGCCATGAGTGCCCCGGAAGTGAAAGATGCGGTCATCCAGGAAATTGAAAGCGGCAAACATGATTTCATCTGCCTGAATTTTGCCAATGCTGACATGGTGGGCCACACCGGTGTACTGGAAGCCATAAAGGAAGCTCTGGAAACGGTCGATTCATGTTTACAAGAGGTGGTAGAAGCCGGCCTGGCCAATAGCTATGGTATGATCATTACTGCCGATCATGGCAATGCAGACTACGGCCTCAACCCCGACGGATCACCCAATACCGCCCATACTACCAATCCCGTACCCTGCTGGCTGATCCACAACGAGTATAAAAAAATCAGGCCCGGGCGCCTGGCAGATCTGGCACCAACCATACTTTACATGATGGAATTAGATACCCCGGAAGAAATGGTGGGCGAAGTGCTGGTATAGGTTCATCCCGACTCCCTTATTTTTAGAAATGCCGGGAAAATCTTTGTCTGAAAGGCTTTTTCTTCCTTTTCCGTAAGGCGGTTAATTAACAGGCGGGCAGCCTCACTGCCCATATCATAACCCCTTTGTTCAACCGTAGTCAACATGGGCCGCACCATAGTTGCTATGGGGTCATCGCCAAAACCCACCACGGCAATCTGGCCCGGTACATCGAAACCATTTTCCTGCAACAAACGCATGACCGCCACAGCCGTAAAATCGTTTACCGCAAAAATGCCGTCTATATGATTGGCCAGGGAAAGAATCTGACTTTTCCGGGCCTCAACCTTCGAAGGAGTATCACATCGCAGCACCAGCTCCTCACGGATATTTATACGATACTCTTTCAAAGCACGCGCATAGCCCTGGTAGCGTTCATGGCCAACGGATAAATGTTTGGGACCAGCCAGATGAAGAATAGTACGTCGTTCGTTTTTTATCAGATGTGTTATAAGCATGCGCGCCCCTTCATAATCGTTGGTAACCACACGGTCAGACGAAATTTCATTGCAAATCCTGTCCAAAAAAACAATGGGAATATCATGATCTGACACCTGCCTGAAATGATCATAATCAAGGGTGCTCTTACTAATGGAAATCAACAGGCCATCTACCCGGTGATCCAACAAGGCCTGAACATTGATTACTTCGCGCAGGTAGTCTTCATTCGACTGGCAGATCATGACCCGGTATCCTTTGCCGTATGCCAGATCTTCGATGCCACTGATAATGGACGAGAAAAAATGGTGTACGAACTCGGGAATAACCACCCCAATGGTCATGGAGCGCTGATATTTCAGGCCGAGGGCCAGAACATTGGGCCGGTAATGCATCCGCCGGGCATACTCCTGCACCCTTTTACAGGTAGCCTCGTTAATATCGGGGTGATTCTTTAAGGCCCTTGACACTGTTGAGGGAGATATACCCAATGTTTTGGCTATATCGCGAATGGAGATCTGCTTTGATGTCATACACCTGGGATTGAATATCCTGCCTTGGATATATAAAAGTAGAAAAAAAACCATATGCCGTCATGACGAGATCAAAGCTTTAAACCAAAGCCGTCACTGAAGTGTTAAATAGACAGAATCCAGGGTATAGAATACAACAAACCGTACCGCAAACGTTTGCGGAAATAAATACGGAAAAAACTGATAATCAACGGTAAGAAACTAAAAAAAATCTATTTTTTTTATTAACTTTGTGAAACTTACACACACATGTATTACTAATCTAAATACACTATACATATGACAAAACCAATCAAACACATGTTGCCATTGCTGTTTATGCTGTTTATCAGCTCATTAGCTATTGCGCAAAGAGGTACAGTTACCGGGGTCGTCAGTGATCTGCAAACTGGCGAAACATTGCCCGGTGCAAACGTAATTATTCAAGGGACCACCATTGGAACGGTCACTGATATCGACGGGCAGTTTACGCTAAGCGTCCCTACGGGTGAGGTGACCCTGGTGGGAAGCTTTCTGGGCTATGAACCGTTGATTCTTACCATCACTGTGGGTGTAGACGAAACGGTAAGCGTAAATTTTGAACTGATGCTGGATATTGAGACCCTTGAAGAATTTGTTGTGATCGGCTACGGTATCCAACGCAGGGAAGATGCAACAGGCTCCATTTCTGTAGTAGGCGACCGTGACTTCAACAGGGGTAACATTACCACCCCCGGTGAACTCCTACGCGGAAAGATGGCCGGCGTGCAAATTACATCTGCCGGCGGAGCACCGGGCAGCGGCGAAACCATCCGCATCAGGGGTGGTTCATCCTTGTCGGCCGACAACGACCCGCTCATCGTGATTGACGGGGTGCCTATCGAGAGTGCCGGGGTACCGGGACTCAGAAACCCGCTTTCGACGATCAACCCAAACGACATTGAGTCATTTACAGTTCTGAAAGATGCCTCTGCAACAGCCATCTACGGTTCAAGGGCTTCCAATGGGGTGATCATCATCACCACCAAGCAAGGGAAAAAGGACATGCCGTTGCAACTCAATTATGCAGGCACCTATTCCTTGTCTTCGAATATCAGAACCGCTGATGTTTTGAGTGCTGAGCAGTTCCGCGACCTGATCAATGAGCGTTACGGCGACCGGCCTGCCGTTACCGGTATGATGGGCGAAGCCAATACCGTATGGCAAGACCAGATTTTCCAGGATGCAATTGCCCATGACCATATGTTTAGCGCTGCCGGCGCTTACAGAAGCATTCCTTATCGTGTCGCCATTGGCTACAAGTCAGAGGAAGGCGTTCTGAAAAGAGACCACATTGAAAGGGCTTCTATGTCAATCAACCTCAACCCTACCCTGCTCGACGACCACCTGACCGTTAACCTGAACCTGCGCGGGGTAAATATTGAGAACCAGTTCGCCGACGAAGGTGCCATCGGCGCAGCTGTTATGTTTGACCCAACACAACCTGTTATGGTTGAAGACGGTAAATTTGGAGGATATTTTACCTGGGAAGAAGCGGGGATCCCAAAAGCCGTGGCCACCAGTAACCCGGTAGCCCTTTTGGACCTTACCAACAATGAATCCACCGTAAACCGTTTTATCGGGAATGCTCAGTTCGATTACCGGCTGCATTGGTTTCCCGATCTAAAGGCCAATTTGAACGTTGCCTATGACTACTCCAAGTCGGAAGGCACAAACTTTACACCCGACTATGCCGCATGGGCATATGTCAGCGGTGGTTCAGACGGCGAATATGGTCAGGAAAGGAAAAACGAACTGATCGATTTCTATCTGAATTATGAAAAATCAATTCCATCGCTCGACAGCCGCTTTGATTTAATGGCAGGCTACTCCTGGCAGCATTTCTGGCTAAAGGGTTTCAGCTATTCGAGCAATATTGAAGGCAACCGTGCCGGAACAGATTTCAGGGTGTTTCAAGACCTGGAATACGAAAGCGAACACTATCTGATCTCCTTTTTCGGCAGGGCGAACTATTACTTCAAGAACCGTTACATCTTAACCTTTACCTTGCGTAATGACCATACTTCCCGTTTCTCGCCCGAAACGCGTTCAGGTATATTTCCCTCGGCAGCCTTTGCATGGCGTATTGACCAGGAAGATTTCATGGATGCCTTGCCGGCATTTAATGAACTTAAACTCAGACTGGGTTATGGTGTTACCGGGCAACAAAACATCGGCAGTGACTACTATCCCTATCTGGCCCGTTATACACGCAGCCGCGAAGGGGCCAGCTATCCTTTTGGCATCGGCAATTTCCTGCCCACATGGCGTCCGGAGGGGTACGATGCCAACATCAAATGGGAAGAGACCACCACCTACAATGCAGGTATTGATTACGCATTGTTTGAAGACAGGTATTATGGCTCAATTGACTTCTATTTCCGCGAAACAGAAGACCTGATCAACTTTATTCCCATTCCGGCCGGTACCAACCTGACCAACTTCATCCTGACCAACATTGGCAGCATGGAGAACAAAGGGGTGGAATTTAGTGTTTTTACACGCCCGATTGTCAGGGACAACCTGCGTTGGGAGCTTGGATTCAATGCCACATACAACGATACAAAAATCACCAGGCTGACAGCCGTAGAAGATCCTTCCTACATAGGTGTTCAAACCGGAGGAATTTCCGGCGGTGTGGGCAACTTTGCCCAAATCCACAGCGTAGGCCAATCGCCTTTTGCATTTTATGTGTACCAGCAGGTATTTGATGAGGACGGTAACCCCATTGAGAATGTATATATTGACATCAATGAAGACGGAGAGATTAGTTCTGCCGACCTGGTCCATTATAAAAGCCCTGTGCCCAAGTATTATTTTGGCCTCACTTCTGAGCTGCATTATAAAGACTGGACATTTTCATTTGCAGGTCGCGCTAACCTTGGCAACTACGTTTATAACAACGTAAGCTCAATGAATGGTGAGCTGAGCAGGCTTCACCGTCCGGAAGGCCCTTATCTGAGCAACATCACCACAGATGCGCTCGATATTATGTTTAACCAGGCGCAATACCTGTCAAGCTATTTTGTCCAGGACGGTTCTTTCTTCAAGATGGACCACATAACACTTGGATATAACTTTTACAACGTAATGAATACAGGCGCCAACCTGAGCCTTTCGGCCATTGTGCAAAACGCCTTTATGATTACAGGAGATGACGGATTGGACCCCGAAGTACACAATGGCATAGACAACAACATCTATCCCAGGCCAAGGGTCTTTGTACTGAATGTCAACCTCCAGTTTTAGTAACCAATAACAGAAAGAATTATGAAAAAGATAAAATCAATAATCATCATAAGCGCAGCCTTCCTTTTCGTGTTTTTATCCTGTATGAAAGACCTGGACACAGTCCCACTGGATG
>PXAA01000135.1 GCA_003567205.1 Bacteroidales bacterium | reverse complement strand
GCATGAGGATATAGCCCGGATTGGACGACATCATCAGGCCATGCAAGCTGAGGGCTTCATTTTCTGTAACTTCGCCAAAGGTTTCAAAATCCCCTTCTTTCAGGGCCTGTAAAAGCTTTTTCAAGTTCAGACTTGCTTGTTCAACCCGTTTATCCCGGTAGGGATGTTGCTGCATCAGAGCATGTCCTTCGGAACTGGATACTTTTTTGGTGTGGCTATCCACAATCAAAACACTATCTTTCAGGCGGCGGAATCCGGTGTGCACCATCCCCTCATCCAGGCGGATGGCAAACTCATCTGAAGAACCACTCAGAAGCCCTGTTTTGCCCCATAAAACAAAGCCATCGTAAATAGACCGGCAGGCGCTGCCACTTCCCAGGCGTGCTGAAAAGGAAGCTTTTTTCAAAAAATCCGTGCCACCTGGTGTTTGTTTGTTGATTTCCGCTTCAATACTACTCACACAGAGTGCCAGGGCACTGAAAGCTGCAGCCGATGAAGCAATACCCGCAGAGTGCGGGAAGGTGCTTTCGCTCCGGATTCGAAGTCGCGTATGCTGCAAAAAAGGAAACAATGAAACGAGTGCTGAAAGGTAGTTTTGAATTCTCAATGCAAAACCCTCCCGGGGATGGTTGTTAAATAAAAAGGACAGGAGTTCCAAACGGGCTTCCGGGTCGATTTCATAATCCACACAAATCTTCACAACACTTTCTTTGAGCGCAAAACTCAGCGATGGGTTCATGGGCAATTGTATGGAATGTTTGCCCCAGTATTTCACCAGGGCAATATTGGCAGGGCTTTCCCAGCATATCTGCCCCGATGTTTTTGGTATAAGTGCTTTTGGCTCCATTGCCTGGCATCAATTTATTTGTTGTGATCATTTTTGAAACGCATCTCTTCAAAGGTAAAAACAGGATCATACCCTTTGTCCTGAAAGTAACGGATAATCTTTTTTTGATCCATATCTGCGACAGCCAGTAAAAAGTCACCTCCCCAGGCCCCCAGTGATTTGACCACTCCGGAAAAATCGGTGAAATATTTTTGCTGTACAGGTCTCATGCCAAGACATTCTCCAAGGATGTTTTCGTGTAGTCGCATCATTTCCATGAAGTCCTTAAGGTGATTTGAAGATGCCATTTGCTCCGACAAATCCGATATTTGTGCAATGATTGCATCAGGCACTGCTGCGGGGTTAAAATCCCTGATGCTCCTGGCACTGTCTTGTTTTTTTCCGCTATACAGGAAAACCATGTGATCACTGAAAGGGGGATTGAAGTCAACAGGCTTGATCAGCGGATACTTGTTTTTACCGGTATAGGTATAAAGGATTGGTTTTTTACTCCTGGCGCAGGCAATGTCATAACCCGATCCGCTGGCGATCTGATAAAACAGGTCAAATGGGTTGACCCCGGCCCACCAGGCGATATTAGAGATCAGCGAGGAGCTGCTGCCAAGTCCCCAATCGAGCTTAAAATCAAGTGCGCTGCGCACATGCCACACCCTGCCTTCAGATAAAAAAGAAGGATTTATTTGTTTGGCTGCCAATAATATACTTTGAATAAACCGGACAGATGTCTCCTGGGAAGCTGTCATGGCAGATTCATCTGCATGCAGGCCTGTCCCATGGAAGGAAAATACAAGCCACTGGTTTTCCTGGATTATCGTTTTCCATTCTACACAGATGTTTTTGGATGGTGCAGATTCAATATGCAGCGTCTGGCCATAGCTTACCGGCATGGCAAGAGCGTTGGCGCCGGCAAGTACCAGGTATTCCCCGCTGATCATTAGTTTGCCGCTGGATTGAAAAAACAAGGATTGCGGGGGAGTGTCAGGTTGCATGCTTTCTCAGCTTTTCCAGGTAACTGACAACCGCCTGATATGATACTTTTTTGTTTGCAAAGTGTTTTTTGATACGCTTTGCCTCTTCGGATGAAGCTTTGATTTTCAAGATGATATTAGAAAGATGCATACGCATATGCCCTGTTTGTATGCCGGTGGTGACCAGGGAGCGAAGGGCTGCGAAATTATTGGCAAGACCGGCAGCGCCAGCAATCATCATCAGTTTTCTGGCATCCGGTTTGCCAAGCATTTCGAGAGAGCGTGCAGCCAGGGGATGCAAATGGGTCAGGCCGCCTGTAGTCCCCAGTGCCATCGGCATTTCCAGGGAAAATGTAAATTGCTTGCCATCTACCCGGGCCTTGCTCAGCGAGCGGTATTGTCCTGACCTGGCGGCCCATGCATGGGCCCCTGCTTCAATGGCACGAAAGTCATTGCCTGTGGCCAGGATCACTGCATCTACACCGTTCATGATGCCTTTATTATGTGTGGTGGCACGATATACGTCTGATTCTGCAATGTTGACGGCCATTACAAAGCGGCGTAAAAAGTCCCCGGCCGGCATTGCTGCGGTAGCAACTTCCAGTGCATCCACTTTGCAGGATACACTTACCTCGATCAGGCATTCGTCGTTGTAATTCGAAAGGATGGCCATCAGGGGTTCAAAATCCCGTTCATCAAACCCTTTCGTTTTGTACAAAAAGGCGTTCAGCGCAGCAGCATACTCCTCCAAAACAGAATTAATGAAATTGGCACCCATGGCATCCCTGGTATCAAAGCGGACATCCAGTTGAAAATAATTATCTATGATGCTTTGCTGGTCTTTGAGTTCTATGGATGCTATGCCTCCGCCACGGTTTTCCATATTGCGTGTCAGCGTTCTTGTGCTTTCTTTCAGATGCTTTACAATGACCGGCATAGCTCCTTTGAGCTTTTCCACATCGCCTGCATAAAGAAAATGCAACTGGCCTTTTTTAATGAGCTTGCCGGCTTTGGCCTGAAAACCGCCCCTTTCGGCCCAGAAACGTGCAGCAGAGGATGCTGCTGCCACTACAGAGCTTTCTTCAATGACCATGGGCACCATATACATTTGCCCGTTGATCAGAAAGTTTGGGGCTACATTGTAGGGCAGGGGGTAGTTGGTAATCGTGTTTTCGCTAATACCAGAAAGGATCTTCTGAATGTCATGGTCCTGATGGTGAAAAGACCTCAGGTCTGATTCAGCTGCTGCCGGGTCTGTACAATGCCCTGCAGCCACAAGAAGTTTTTCTTCTGATGAGAGCTTCGAAAATCCTTTGAGTATCGTTGTTTTTTCTGGCATTTTACTCACGTACTCGCAGAAAGGCATAAGCCATCTGGAGGCCTTTTACCTGGTACCTGACAAAATTATGCAATTGTCCGTAATCCTCTTTGGCATATTTCAGAAAGGTAGAGGCCTGGCCATAAATGGCCGGCATTTTTGACTTTTTGATCAGGTAATAACCGTCCAGAAATGATTTTATCCCTCCGGATACAATCAGTTGTTTGCAACCAATTTTTTCGGACTCCTGACTGATGATATGGTTTACCATGTCCACCATTTGCACTGCATCATGACCGATGCAGGAGAGTGGCTCGAACAATTCCCTGGCTTTCTGGTTGTCGCGCATCAGTTCCACCCTGGCAAAATTGGTTCCGCCAAATGCACCGAATTCGATCGCGGCCAACGGTAATTTCAGCAAAGCGCGCAAACTTTCCAGACCCATTCCCTGGCCCACCTCTTTCACCATAACAGGAAAATCAACCTGCTCAAGCAGTGCCTGCACGGATTCAATGGCCGCTTGCCGCAGGCGGTCTCCCTCCGGTTGAAACCACTCCTGGAATGGGTTTACGTGGATGATCAGTCCGTCTGCACGCAATTTTCTGACCAGCGTACTTACCTTCTCCAACTTGCCTTCAAATAAAAGATCCTCGAGTTGATTTATTCCAAGGTTGGCACACAATGGGAGCGCATCGCCAATGATATCCCGCATGTCAAAATCCGGAAAATATTTGTCATCATCCAGGATAATCCTGCAGGAACCAAGCCCCATACCCATACCAAATTCGTGGCATGCCTTTGCAAGGTTCCGGTTAATAATGCCCGCCAGTTTGGTGCCCCCTGTCATGCTGGAGACCCAAATGGGCAGCTTCAGCTTTTTGCCAAGAAATTCTGTTTCAGTTATGGCATCGGCAGGATGTGCGCTAAGCATCGGTTCAAACATGAAACGGGTGTCCATGTCTTTGACCATGGTTTGTGATGCAAAAGCGAGCTCAATATGGTCTTTTTTCCTGTCTTCCATAGACTTAATGTTTACACACCAAGATAGCGGGAAATAACCAGGCGAAGAATCTCTGAAGTGCCTTCCCCGATTTGGAGCAATCGTTGGTCCCGGTAGAATCTTTCCACAGGATGGGGTTTAAACAAACCTTTTGCGCCATGTATCTGGACAGCTTCGTCGGCAATCTCACGGGCGATCTCAGAGGTGTAAAGTTTGGATATGGCTGCTTCGCGCGCAAACTGAAGGTTATTGTCTTTGCGCCAGCAAGCGTTGTATAAGGTATTTTTCGCCAATTCTATTTTGACATCCATGTCAGCGAGTTTAAAGCCCACTGCCTGGAACTTAGAAATCGGTTTGCCAAACTGGACCCTGGTCCTGGCGTGTTCCACGGAGGCCTCCAAGGCACCCCTTGCCAGTCCCAGCCCAATAGCGGCAATGGAAAGTCGTCCCGAATCCAATGTATTCAGCATAATGCGGCCTCCCTGACCCTCTTCTCCAAGGAGGTTTTCTGCGGGAACCCTGCAATCCTTAAAATATAGCTTGCCTGTATCGCTGGCACGCCACATCATTTTATCTTTGCATGGTTCTGAGGTAAAACCCGGAGTTCCTTTTTCAACAATGATTGCCGACAATTGCTTCCGGCCTTTGTTTTGTCCCGTTACGGCCTGAAGGGTGACACCACCGGATATATTGGATGCAGAATTGGTGATGTGGGTTTTGGATCCATTGATGACCCATTGCCCATCAATGAGTTTGGCTGTTGTTTCCGAACCCATGGCATCCGATCCCGCATTATCTTCCGTCAGGCCAAATGCCCACGTCATTCTGCCTGTGCACAAGCGGGGGATCAAATGCTTCTTTTGTTCATCTGTGCCGTACTTCATGATAGGTACAATACCAAGTGAATTTACTGCGGCTACAGTTGCTGCCTGAGAGCTATCGACCCTCGCCAGTTCCTCCACAATGATTATATATGAAAGTGTATCCAGATTCTGGCCACCCAGTTCTTCGGGCACTTGGATGCCAAAAAAACCCATCTCACCCATTTTGGCTGTAATCTCTTCCGAGAAAATTTCTTTTTCATCCAATACTGCTGCAACAGGTGCGATTTCCTGCTCTGCAAAGGCACGAACACGTTGCCTGAGCGCTTCATGGGCTTCGGTTAAAAAAGGATTGATTAACATCAATAGCTGTTTGAGAAAAGACTTTAAAAAACCAAATGTTGTTATCTGGTTTTGCAAAAGTATATATTTTTCTTTATAGAAGGCTAATTATGTCATACAAGTTTATCGCTTAAATGGATTAGCGGGCTATTATCAGCGACCATTTCGCCACGATATACATGGACTTTTTTAACAAACGCTTTGGCAGTTGCTGTGATCTTATTTTCCATCTTCATGGACTCAAGAATAAGCAGGGAATCACCTTTGTTGACAATATCGCCGGGTTTTACATTGATTTTGATGATGGTGCCGTGCATTGGGGCTTTAATCAGGCTTTCTCCTTCAAGCACAGGGTTTTTATTAATCTCCCTGAGGATATCCCGGCCAAGGTGTTGCGAGGGACTTACAGTGGCTGTACATCCGTTGTGCTGAAAAAGAATTTCCCCGTTTACCGAATCATAATATAGTTTGTGGATATTTCCTGCCACATCAATGCGCATGGTATGGCTGTCCCTGTTGATCAAGCGATATGGAATTTGTTTTTCAGATTCCGTAATACTCATATGCTTTTCGCTGTGATACAGATATTTCTGCTGAAAAAATTCTTTATTGATCATTAGGTTGGCCACGGGCATCAGCCTCCAGAAACCCATTTGTTTCCAAGTGCTTTTCATTCCCGGGTCGTTTGCAGGGTTGGCAAACATAAAGGCCATGGCCAGCAGGTGTTTGTCTATTTTGCATTCCCCATAACTGACGTTTTTATTTTCAGGTAACTTTGTTGCCAATCCTGTATGGGTGTTGCCTTTAATGAAGTCTTCCGAGCCAAGCAGTTCAATCAGGTAGCAGATATTGGTTTGCACGCCCAACAGAACATAATCTTTCAGGTGTTGAATAAGCTTTTTCCTTGCGGTTTCCCTGCTGTTTGCATGAAAGATCACTTTGCTGATCATTGGGTCGAACAACCCACTGATCTCACCCCGGCTATCGAGAGCGGTATCAATACGCAGGCCTTTTCCTTTGGGTATTTGATGAAACAGGACCTTCCCCGGGGAAGGCAAAAAACCTTTACCAGGATCTTCGGCATAAATCCTGGCTTCGATGGCATGACCATGCAGGCTCAGTTGATTTTGAGACATGGAAAGCGGCCTTTCCGTGGCAATATGTATTTGTTCTTTTACAATGTCTAAACCGGTGATCATTTCGGTTACAGGATGCTCAACCTGGATCCGGGTGTTCATCTCCAGGAAATAGAAGTTATTGCCGTCCACCAGGAATTCTACCGTGCCTGCACTAACATAGGAGATATGTTCGGCCAGGATACGCGCTGACTGTATGAGTTTTGTCCTGAGGCTCTGCGAAAGATTCGGGGCCGGCGCTTCTTCAACGATTTTTTGATGTCGCCGCTGAAGGGAGCATTCCCGCTCAAACAATGTCAGAACATGGCCTTTTTGGTCTGCCAGCAACTGTATTTCAATATGCCGTGGTTCGGAAAGATATTTCTCAATATATACTTCATCATTCCCAAAATAACTCTTTGCTTCGCGCCGGGTACTCTCCAGGATTTCCTGCAATTCTCCGGGTGAGCTGGCGATACGCATGCCTTTTCCGCCTGCGCCTCCGGCCGCTTTCACCATAACGGGATATCCGATCTTCCCGGCTTTCTTTGCCAATGCGGTGTCATTGCCTGTGGCGCCCTCTATTATAGGAATACCCAATTTGCGGGCCAACTCCCGGGCTTCAGATTTATTTCCCATCAGGCGAATGACTTCTTCAGAAGGGCCGATAAACAGCAACCCTGCTTTCTTTACAGATCTGGCAAAAAGCGGGTTTTCCGATAAAAATCCATAGCCGGGATGTACGGCATCCGCATGGCATTCACGGGCGATCCTGACCATTTGTCCGATGTTCAGGTATGTATCGGCAAGTCCTTTACCATCAAGCAGGTATCTTTCGTCTGCCAATCGCACATGCATTGAATTTTTGTCTTGCTCTGAATATACAGCCACCGTGGTAATTCCCATCTGATGCAATGTGCTGAATATCCGGACCGCTATTTCACCACGGTTGGCGACCAGTACTTTATTGATACGCTTTATGCCAATCATTGTTTTCTCCATAAGGGCTTACGCTTTTCAACAAAGGCCCGCATACCTTCGCGGGCTTCCGCGCCTTTTCTGACTTCATCAAGAACACGAGCGGTGTAATCAAACAACTCTTCGTCAATATTTTTCCCGGAAACTTTGATAATCAGTTTTTTACAGCTTTCCATGGCCTTCGGGGCATTCTCCGGAAATGTGTTACAAAGATAATCTTTATGCGCTTCTATTGCATCCATGTTGCCTGTATGATCAATCAGTCCTGCATCAAGGGCCTGTTTTGTATTGATGGCGCTGCCCAGGAGCATGAACTGCCGGGCTTTGAATTCGCCGATGCGCCTGATTACAATAGGAGAGATAGTTGCAGGTACCAGCCCCAGCCTGACCTCACTGAAAATAAATTGTGTATTTTCATCAGCCAGTACAAAATCTGCACTGGCCATCAATCCGAGTGCACCTCCCATTACCGTGCCTTGTACCATGGCAACCAGGGGTTTGGGAAAAGAATAAAATGCCCTGAATAGTTTTGGAAGCAGGGTGCCGGCTTGCAAGCCATGTGGCAGGTCTGTCCGGCCCATCCACTCAAGGTCTGCACCTGCACAAAAAGTGTTGCCTCTGCCCCGGATAATCACAATATAAACCTTCTTGTTGTCTTGAAGAATATCCAACAGCTCAAGCAGGTCCGATGCCATCTGCTGGTCAATGGCGTTTCTTTTTTCAGGACGCGACAACCATATGGTGGCCGAAAAGCTGCCGTATTCAATAGCTATGTTTTTATATGCTGTCATCTTTTATTGATTTTACCCGGACTGGTTTGCTGACCCGGACTTACAAGCTTGTCTACATCCTGTAGACACCGCTGCGTGGCGGCCCGTATTTTTTGTTCAGGGAAGTAGCAATGGCCAGGGCCACCACCTGCCTTGTCTGCATCGGTTCAATGATGCCGTCGTCCCACAAGCGTGAGGAACTGTAGTATGCCGAACTTTCGGTTTCGTATTTCTGTAGAATATCTACTTTCATTGACTCGATTTCTTTCGGATCGGGCTTGAGGCCCCTGGCTTCCAACTGGTTGATCTTTACCTGTGCCAGAACATTTGCCGCTTGCTGTCCTCCCATGACCGAGATGCGTGCCCCGGGCCACATAAACAGGAAATGCGGATCAAAAGCCCTGCCCGCCATCGCGTAATTGCCCGCGCCGTAAGAGCCCCCTGTGATAATTGTAATTTTAGGAACCGAGGCATTGGCCACAGCATGTACAAGTTTTGCTCCATCTCTTGCCAACCCGGCATTCTCATAAGATTTGCCAACCATAAAGCCGGTAATGTTCTGCAAAAATAAAATGGGGATCTTTCTGAAAGTGCATAGTTGAATAAAGTGGGTGCCTTTCAGGGATGACTCTGCAAAAAGAACGCCATTATTGGCAATAATACCGACGGGGTATCCCATAATACGGGCGAAGCCGGTAACCAGGGTAGTTGCATACCTGGCCTTGAACTCATGAAACCAGCTGCCGTCTGCCAAACGTGCAATGATTTCATAGGGGTCTGTTTGTTTTTTTTTGCCGGCCTGCAATATACCCGGAAGTTCCATGGGGTCGTAAAGGGGTTCTTCGACAGGTTTTACTTTAAGCGACTGCTTTTCTGCCGGCTGAATACTTTCAAAGATTCCGCGGCATATAGAAATGGCGTGCTGGTCATTCTCTGCGAAGTGGTCGGCTACACCCGATTTGGTGGTGTGTACTTCTGCACCCCCCAAATCTTCAGGGCTCACTATTTCTCCTGTGGCCGCCTTTACCAGGGGCGGCCCTCCAATGAATATGGTACCCTGGTTCTTTACGATGATGGTTTCATCACTCATTGCGGGTATGTAAGCGCCCCCTGCCGTACAGGAACCCATTACAAGGGCTATCTGCGGACAACTTTGGGCCGAAAGCCTGGCTTGGTTGAAAAAAATACGTCCAAAATCATCCCTGTCGGGAAACACCTCTGCCTGTTCAGGCAAAAAGACCCCGCCCGAATCAACCATGTAAATACAAGGCAGGTCGTTTTGCATAGCCACTTCCTGGGCCCTGATGTGTTTGCGGATGGTTTCTTTCACATATGTTCCTCCTTTGACGGTGGCATCGTTGGCAATAATCACTGTCTCCTGCCCGTGTATTACCCCAATACCAGTAATTATGCCTGCGGCAGGAAAGCTGTCGGCGTATTGTCCGTAGGCCGCCAGTGTCGACAATTCAAGAAAGGGAGTGCCCGGGTCAATCAGGAGGTCAATTCGCTCCCTGGCCAGAAGCTTGCCCCTTGAACGGTGTTTCTCGATGGCCTGAGCGGGTCCGCCTCCCATGATGCGATGCATGATTTCGCGGTGTTTCTTTAGTATGTCGTTGTAATGCTTCTTGTTTTCAAGGAACTCTGTGCTGTCTGTTTTTATATGTGTGGGGATGGTGTACATTGTTTTGCTTTGTTATACGGTGTTTGGTTCAATGAATTTTTTGGGTTGCGTGTGTTTTATGGTTTCGTGTTCCAGGATCGGTCACCCATTTTTTTCCAAAGCCTGTGGGCGTGTTTCTTTGATTCTTTAAACACTGAATCCTGGTCAATCGTTTGAAGTTTCCGGTTTTTAACAATAAGCTTACCGTTGGCGATCACATCCCTGATATGGGCTGCCTGAATACCGAATACGAAATGGCCGGGAAAATTTTCCCTGCTTACTTCTGTCGGGCTGTCGTAATCAAGAACCACCAGATTGTTGTTGCCATCGCCCGAAAAATTGTTTTGACTGATATAGTGGTGCACGTTTCTGAAGCGCTGGTAGGTTGTCATAAAGTTAATATTATCGCAGTGCTGGCCGGTAAAGAAGGCGGCTTTTGCACTCCTGAGCATGTCGCTGTGCATGCCGTCGGTCCCCAGCATAATATTGTCGCCCAGTCCTTTACTATTGAAACAACCCACTTTGTTTTTCAGATTGCTCTCCATATTTTCCGCAATCCAGCAGGGCTTTTTTCTGATAATCGCTCGTTCACCGGCATCCAGGTGCAAGCCGTGAACCAGTATGGTTTTTGGGGAATCAAGCACACCGGCCTCATTCAAGCGGTGTGTAACTTGCTGATAATATGTTTGAAGGCAGTGTTCCTGGTCGTATTTGTCTTCTGCCAGGTGCATATGTATCCCGCTATTATGAGCCTGCATCAGTTGCACTGCACGCTTGAGCGTTTCTGGCCCTACGGTAAAGGAAGCATGAAGGCCGACAAGCCCCTGTCGATGTTGAAGGTGCCTTTCGGTCTCATCCAGCCCTTTTTTTGCCTTGTCCATGCCGTCGCGGTCAGTGGCCTCGTAGCAAAGCAGGTGGCTGATCCCAACTTCTTCAAAAGCCTTTGCAATGATATCGAGTGAGCCGGCGATACAAGCGGGGGAGGCGTGGTGGTCTATTACAAATGTGGCCCCAGCCTTTGCGGCAGCAATGGCTGTGGCAAGTGCACTATAGCGAATACTTTCTTCATCCAGGTTTTTATCCAATGACCACCAGATGTATTGCAGTATTTCCCTGAAGTTGTTCGGAACAACAGGCGGGGGTGGCATCCCCCTGGCAAGGGCGGAATATACATGGTGGTGCCCTATGGCAAAGGATTTGGTCACAAGCTTTCCTGTGCAATCCAATACGGTATGTCTGGCCGATTTTGACGGTTTTGCCGCCTGTTTAAGAATTTTTATATCCCCTTCCGGGCCTTCTTCTATCAGAATATCCCCTTTATGGAATTCCAGGGTGTCCCATTGGATAAAGGTGGTGTTTTTTAATAAAATTCCCATAATGAATATGAATATGTGATTTTGTTAAGCTTTATGTGTTTTCGAGTTCAGAGGCAATTGCCTGCGTAATTTTCCGTCAAAAGCGGCATAAGCATTGGCGATGGCCGCCGCCGTAGGCACCATGCCGATCTCCCCGATGCCTTTGGCTCCATACGGACCATGAGGGTCTGTTTCTTCCACGCCGATTACCCTAACTTCGGGCATCTCTTTGGCACGTATTACCCCCAGGTCCTTAAGTTTGTGGTTTACCAGATATCCGTCACTTAACGGGAAATTTTCGCTAAGCGCATAGCCCATACCCATGTGAACCGATCCCTGGATCTGGCCTTCAAATAAGGTGGGGTTCATGATCTTTCCTGCATCATGGGCCGCAATGATCTTTTTGACACGGCCATTGTCATCAAGTATCGCCACTTGTGTGGCGTAGCCATAGGCAAAGTGAATTTTTGGGTCCGGGATGTCCTTGCCCGGTTTACATGTCCAGTCGCATACATATTTTCCTTTGTATACTCGACCCGAGAGTTCTTCCAGTGAATGCCCGGCTTTGGCGGACGAAAGGTCTTCCCGGAGCCTTTTGGCAGCATCTATAATGGCATTGCCCAATAAGGCTGTGCCCCTCGATGAAGTGGTCATTCCCGTGGGGATTCCGTGCCTTGTATCCACCACAACATCTATGACGGACGGGTCAATGCCAGTTTCTTCGTGCAGACATTGAATGGCCATGGTATGGATGCCCTGACCCATTTCTGTCCAGCCGTGCTGAATCAGAACCTGGTGGGCTGAAACAATTTCAATGACTACCTCACTGTCGTCTATCATGCCGTTGCCTACACCGCTATTTTTAATACCGCAGGCAATACCGGCATATTTTGCCGCCTGAAATTCTTCCTTAACCGCCAGTAAGGTTTTTTTAAGTCCGACACCCTCCAGACGTTGCCCCGCGGCCGTGGCGGATCCGTCCTCCATGGCATTTAAAAAACGCATCTGCCAGCGGTCGAACTTGCCTTGTTTGCACAGGTCATCCATGGCACTTTCAAGGGCAAAGACAATCTGGGGCACGCCAAAACCCCGCATGGCCCCGGATGGAATGTTATTGGTATATACCGTTTTGGCCTGAATGTCAACAGCCGGTATGGCATAGGCACCGGTGGCATGCCCCACCACACGTTCCATGACCTTGGTCCCAACTGATGCATAGGCGCCGGTATCTCCCAGGGCATTCAGCCTGACGGCCGTCAATTTCCCGTCTTTGTTGCAGGCCAGCTGCAAATGCATCCACACCGGATGGCGTTTGGGGTGCATGCGAAGTGATTCTTCCCTGCTTAAATGAACTTTTACCGGTTGTTTGGTAAGATACGCGAATAGTCCGGCATGCCCCTGGACCGTTAGGTCTTCCTTTCCGCCAAAACCGCCCCCATTGGCCACTTGCGTCACTTTAACCTGTGTTTCATCCAATCCAAGGATCTGGCTTACCTGCCTGCGATCCACATAAACACCCTGTCCCTGGCTAAAAAGCCTTATTCCATCTTCTTCTGGCATGGCTATGGCGCATTCCGTTTCCAGGAAGGCATGCTCTACACGCTGGGTTTCATATACTGCATCGGAAACAAATGCTGCTTCTTCTAATGCCTGTGAAACGTCTCCAAACCTTATGCTGCAGGTTTCGAGAATATTCGATTGCCTGTCATGCACACGGATACTTTCTGATCGGGTGGCCTGATGCACATCGGTAACGGCTTCCAGCACTTCATATTCCACTTTTATCAATTGTACTGCCCGGCGTGCTATGGCTTCCGTTTGAGCTACCACACCTGCAACCACATCTGCTATGCAGTGGTTTATCTGCCCTCTGTCAATCATCAGCGGCCAGTCACGGAATATCAATCCGGATGATGTTTCACCCGGAATGTCTTTGGCGGTAACAACGCGCACAACCCCTTCCAGTGCTTCGGCATCGGATGTGTTTATTTGAATAATCTTTGCCCTTGGGTGTTTGCAGAACTTAAGTGCACCGTAAAGCATACCGTCAAAAAACATATCATCCACAAAAGGGCGCATTCCCAGGGCGGTTTCAACGGACTGATACTTTGGGAAGGCTTTGCCTATATTGGCAGATATCTGTTTTAAGTCCGGAAGTTTACTGTTCTCACAGATTAGCAGAGCTTCTTCAATGGCATCTACGATCTTCACATAGCCCGTACATCGGCACAAATTCGGGTTGATGGACCGGATGATATCTTCTCTTGACGGAGGTGTTTTTTGATCAAATAATTTTTTTGAACGCATTATAAATCCCGGACTGCAAAAACCGCATTGAACGGCCCCGTTTTTAGCAAAAAGGGTCCCGATAAAACGCCGGAATCCCTCCGGCAATCCTTCGGTGGTAATAATTTCAGCACCCCCAAGTTCTTTCATCCGGGTGCGGCAGGCCAGCCTGGGTTTTCCGTTGATCTCGACGGTGCATGCCCCGCAACTGCCCTCTCCCGAACAGCCATCTTTTGGCGAAGTGATCCGTTTTTGCAAACGAAGCCACGACAAGAGCATTGTTTCCTTATCCCCGTGGTAGCTTTGCGATTTGCCATTAATATAAAATGAGATCATCTCCATATGCTTTCAGAAAATGAGGTATCGGGATCAATTGCCTCA
Organism: Bacteroidales bacterium; assembly: GCA_003567205.1. Taxonomy (GTDB): domain Bacteria; phylum Bacteroidota; class Bacteroidia; order Bacteroidales; family UBA7960; genus PUPG01. The sequence goes on along the minus strand of PXAA01000135.1, from coordinate 12,663 downwards.
GGCAATTTGATGATTTTTTCAACAGACGTCAGATCTTTTAGCCCGGATCCCGTCGACATTACTATATTATGTGTTCCCGGTTCAATCTTATCTTCCCGGTGGTATTTGAGCAATCCGGCAAAAGCAGCTGCAGCAGCAGGTTCGGCAAACACCCCGGTGTTGCGGGCCATAATGGCTGATGCCGACAGAATATCCGTATCGCTCACCGTGATGGCTTCTCCCTGGTATTTGAAAATATACTGTTTTGTTAGCAAAAAGTTGCGTGGAATATCGACAGAGATGGAATCTGCGATGGTCTTACTGGGCTTTGACTCAAATTGGCCACGCCGGAGGTTTCGAACCAGGTTGTCGCTTTTTTCTGACTGTACCGCAACAATGACGGGCACTTTGTCAATAAACCCAAGGCGCAGAAGGTCTTCAAATCCTTTGTAAATACCCGAGATAATCACCCCATCGCCCACAGGCACAAAGATGTGCCCCATGGTGCGACCCATCATTTGTTCATGCAATTCATAAGCTGCGGTCTTTTTCCCTTCTATGGTCAAAGGGTTGTAACCGGTGTTTCTATTGTACCAGCCAAACCGTTCGCTAACCCGTATGCTCAGATCAAAGGCCTGGTCATATGTGCCTCTTACGGGAATGATATGGGCACCGTACATCATGATCTGGCTGATTTTTGCCTGTGGGGCATTTCCGGGAAGGATCACAACGGCATTTTGTTGCATGGCCGCGCAAATACAGGCAATGGATGATCCGGCGTTTCCTGTGGATGCAGCGACAATGGTGTTTATCCCCCTTTCCTTTGCAAAAGCCGAAACCAGGGAGGATGCCCTGTCTTTGTATGAAAAACTTGGGTTCTGGCTATCGTCTTTAACATATAAGTAATAAGGAAGCACTTTGCCATCAAGCTCATGGCAGGCATAAAGCGGCGTGTTTCCAATACGGAGCGGGGGCCTGCAGGAAGTATCCGAAATGGGCAAAAGATCAATAAACCCATTCTTTTTCAATTCCGAAAAGGTGCATTTCTTTTTACGAAGCAAAGCATAGTCGTAGTATGTTTTCAGAACGCCTTTGGGAGGTTCCAATGCCGTATTGCTCTGGCTGCAAGAGGGGCACAAATAGATAATCTCTCCGCGAACGTCATATTGCCGGCCACAATCTGAACATTCAAAAAAAACATCTGATGGCTTATCCGATCGGGTCATAAGGTTGTGCTTCTTTTGCCAATTTATTAATTTTTAAGGAAACTGCAGGCGATTTTCTTATTTTTGTTTGGGAGGATGAAATTTATGTGTCAGAAAAGACAGTGCTGTTTTGTGCTATTGGTTCTGATATGCTTAGTTACGCATGCCGGTCATCTGCCTTATGACAACAGTGGTATGGCCACCGTAGATGGCATACGGATACACTATCGTTACTGGGAGGTTACCGGCCGGCCTGCCAGGGGAAGTTGTTTTCTGGTGCACGGATTTGCGTCTTCTACTTTTTCCTGGCAAAAAGTGGCCGACAGCCTTAATCAAATGGGCTACGAGGTGGTGGCCATTGATGTGCCTCCCTTCGGGTACAGCGATAAGTCGCACCGGATAAACCAGTCAGTTACCGCCCATGCCAGTCGTTTCCATCAATTTGTCCATAAAATATTTCCCGGACGGCATTGGCATATGGCAGGCCATTCGATGGGGGGCGGGATTGTACAGGCCTATGCGCTAATGTATACGGACGACCTGGTGAGCGCCACCTTTGTAGCCGGTTCATTATTTACCAAACTTCCTGGTACGCCCCATTCTTTGAACCCTTTGCTGCGCTTTTCGACAATGCGATTTGTAATTGGCGAGTTGGCCAGGGTTTGGTACATCGGTCCCCGGAGGGTTAAAGGCCTGCTTGCTTCGGCCTATGGTATTGAACCTACAGAGCAGCAAGTGTCAGGCTATTTGCAACCACTCCTGGTACCAGGAACGGCAAGGGCCATATTGTCATCGGCCATCCATTATTATGAAATTACCTCCCTGGATGCCTCCGGGCTGCAGGTACCGGCCATAGCCATCTGGGGTGATTCAGACACCTGGATGCCCCACGAATCGCGTCAGCGAAGTCTTGACGAAATGCCAGACGCAGAGATCATTCTGTTGAAAGATGCAGGGCACGTCCCCATGGAAACGCATCTGGAGAAATTTGTGGAAGCCTGGTTGCCCTTCCTCCGGCAATTCGAATAACAAGCCTGGTGTTTGCCCTTTCTTTATAATTTCTTCAGCAAACCGGTGCGCTGGTTGAATTCGTCTATCAGTTCATCCCACCGTTGTACCTGGTGGAAAAGCCGGTGCCAGATTTCCCTGTCGTACCAGAGCTGGTTCAAATCTTCCACCTCTTTCTGTTGTTGTTCCACCCAGGTAAAGTACTTCAGGTTGTGAATGGCTTTGCGATCCTGGTAAGAGAGCTCTTTTATATGATCAGTGGTGCAACCCATAAGGCATTTTTCGAAATCTTTGATGGCCTGTTTCTCTGAGTATGTCCCACGTTCTTTATTGAGTTCGTCCAGGCGTGATGTGTACAGATCGGCCGAGTCGGTGGCGATCGATACTATTACATCGTCCCCTGTCATTTCGTAGTATTTGGCTGTTTTTATGGCAGAGAGCAAATTGGCGATGCAGGAAATGCCAAGCAAAGGGAGCATATTGGTTTCGTCATCGCTCAAACCAGCGGATTTCAGGTATTTTATACCCTCCCTTTCATTAAAAAGCCGGAAAATGCGCATACAATCCTCATCGTCGATGGCCGTAACCATGTCGGTGTTTTTGACATTGTGCACCCAGGGAACGTGTTTGTCGCCAATGCCTTCTATACGGTGCCCACCGAAACCGTTCATCAACAGGGTGGGGCATTGGAGGGCTTCAGAAGCCACTATTTTCAACTGTGGCGCAATGGTACGCAGGTAGTCACCGGCGGCAATGGTACCTGCAGATCCGGTGGCCGACACATAAGCGGCTAACCGGTTTTTATTGGTTTTTACCAGTTGATAGGCTTCCTCCAGGGCATTGCCGGTTATTTTGTAGTGCCAGGCTGCATTCCCAAATTCATCGAATTGGTTAAAGATAATGCACTCGGGCCGTGTCCGGCGTATTTCCCAGCACGCGTCGTAGATCTCTTTTACATTACTTTCGCATCCCGGGGTGGCAATTACTTCCGAGCCAATTTCGTCACGAAGCCACTCGAAACGTTCCCGGCTCATCTCTTCCGGCAAAATTGCCACCGATTCCGTTTCCATGAGTTTGGAGTCGAAAGCGCCCCCCCGGCAGTAATTTCCCGTAGAAGGCCAAACCGCTTTGTGGTAAGTAGGATCGAAACCTCCGGTAATAATGCGGGGAACCAAACAGCCGTATGCCGCACCCACTTTGTGCGCCCCCGTGGGGAACCATTTGCCCACGATCATCACGATGCGGGCATCCACCCCGGTAATTTCTTTTGGTATTTCAATATAATTCACCTCTTTAAACAATCCGCCCTTTTCTTTGGGCTCATTCTTCCAGGTAATCCGAAACAGGTTCAGGGGGTGCATCTCCCCTAGACCAATGCCCTTTAGTTTGTCTTTTATTGTATCAGGAATAAGAGTTGGATTGCACTGTTGTTCAAAGGTAGGCAAGATGATTTCCTTTTCCCTGAATCGTTTGACCGCATTATCAAGGAACTTTTCGTTGGTGATTTTTTCTGTTGTCTGGATCATATAGGTAAGAGTTGTTGAGATGTTTATTTGTTAAGTTATTTACAGGTCATCAGCTGTTCTGCCCCCTGCATAATCACTTTCATGGCGGCGGCTTGCTGCAAACGCAGTTCACGGGCATCTCCGGATAAAAACTGCACATCAGTGATCCGGAAACTGTCTTTACTTAGCGTGGCATGGGCACTGGTGGTTTCAAAAATATATTGATCTTCTTTCTCCAACAGGGTAAAACGTTGTCCGTTTTGTTTACCAATCAGGTTTTTACTGTTTTCAAGGCAGGAAAGATAATATCCCTGGTCTGAATCATAAAAAGAGGCAATACCCAGATGGATCTTTGGCTTTATTTTGTATGGGGCGTCTTTGGTAGGGCAGAAGGTGTGGCAATTGCCGCATTCATTGCAAAAATCGGCAATGTTCAGAATCTGCACAGGCTGATGTACAGAAAATGTTCCGTCGTCTGTAATCCTGGTTTTGCCGTCAGTCTGTCTTACAGCTTTTTGAAGCAAAAATGCCGTGGGTTCAATTAGATAGGCAAAATTGGCCAGGTTGGGACAAACGCTTACACAAGTATTGCATAATTCATCGCACTGCAGGCATCGCCTGGCTTCTCGGACGATATCTTCCTGCAAAAGGGCCGATTGCACCAGTTTGAAGTTTTTCCGGTCTGTAAGCGGAAGTTCTTCAATTGCTGGTGCAAAGCTGCGTCTTGCCCGTTGGATTATGATTTCCCGGTAAGCGGGGGGATTGTGTTTTGGTGCTTTTGCAGGTGCCGGTTTCAGGCCTGCGGCTTTTATGATTTCTTCGGCAGCTTTCCGGCCATCGCCGATGGCATTGATTGCCGTGGAAGCACCCCGCATGGCATCTCCCCCGGTAAATATATTATCCATGCGGGTAAGGTAACTGCCCTGTAAGGTTTTTAGGGTTTCGTTTTTCATAAAGCCGGTTTCCACCACCTGGCCGATGGCCGGGATGATCGTATCGCATGGGATATCGATTTCACTGCCGCTGATCTTTACAGGCCTTGGACGGCCCGAACTATCGGCTTCTTCCAGGCGCATGCGGACTAAACGCAGGCCACTTACCCGGCCTTCGTGGCACAGGACTTTTTCCGGCCCGTATAGTTCCATAAATTTTACACCTTCGGCAATGGCCGCTTTGATCTCTCCCTGGTCGGCCGGCATTTCGCTGATGGTGCGGCGGTAAACAATGGTAACGGTGCCTGACTTTCTTACCAGCCGGTAGGCCGTACGGGCGGCATCCATGGCGGTGTTTCCACCGCCTATGATTACCACCCGGGTTCCTGTTTTGACCGGTTTGCCGGTCCGCACCTGGAAAAGAAAGTTCAATGGGTCCAGGACCCCTTCTGAGTTAATTCCTTCAATGGTCAGTGGTGCGGAAAGTGGTGCACCTGTGCCCACGAATATATAGCCTGACTTATTTTTCAGCTGATCAAAAAGCGCTTTGTCAACCTTTGTGTTGTAATGGATGTTTACCCCCATGGATACAATGCGGTCCAGGTCTTTTTCCATGGCCTCGTGAGTCAGCCGGAATCCCGGGATGGCAAACCGGACCATTCCCCCTGCCTTGGAGGCACTTTCATATACATCTGCCGAAAAACCAGCCATTACAAGAAAGTAGCCACAGGAGAGACCTGCCGGTCCGGCACCGATGATGGCGACTTTCAATCCATTTCCGGGAGCAGGGCGCAATCCGGGTTCCGGCTGCCATGCATTGAAACGCTTTACTTCTCTGATCAACAAAGGGTTGTCGTAGTGTACGCGCGTGCATTTATTTTGGCAGAGATGGTCACAGATCATTCCTGTGACAGCGGGGAAGGGGTTTGTACGCAGGATGGCCCCGTGGGCTTCAGTAAACTGTTCCCTGGCGGTATGCAGCATATATTCCGGGATGTCCTGGTGGGTGGCGCAAGTATCGCGGCAAGGCGCTGAAATACAGTCGAAGGTTCCCAGTGTTCGGTTTGTTTTAATGTCGGGCGGAATCAGGTATTCTCTTTGGTACGCCTTGTTTTCTAATACTTCTGAGGCATAATTCTTTAAATTTTTCCGGATGGCCTCGCCAATTCTTTTGTGGCCGCTTAACCGGGTGTTTGCATTACCTTTCGCCTGTCTGTATATCAAATCAGGCAGGTTTTCCGCTTTTATTTCCTGCATGCTGCTGAGGATATTTTCCAGATATTGTGGCAGGCGCATCATGCCTCCGGGTTTGAGCAAGTCGGTGCAGGTGGTGACAGTTTTAAAACCGCAGGCAAGCAACGACCCTATATTAAAGGCGTCTGCCCCTCCGGAAAAACTCAACTGTAAGTTGTCTTCGAAATCTTCCTGTAGCTGGTGTGCCAGGTTTACCGAAAGCGGGTGAAGTGCACGCCCGCTCATGTACATATGCTCCACCTTGCTACCAAAGAAATCTTTATTGTTTAACGACTCTAAAGTATTGGTCAGTTTCAGGCCGAACTCCAGGCCTGTTTTTTTGCCCACATTCAGCATATTCCCGATGATGCGCAGTGCATCTTTATATTGCAGGTCATGTTCAAAGGCCTGATCTGGCACAACTGTATGGAACCCAAGTGTATTGTTGAGTATTTCCCTTAGTTTTTCCGGACCCAGCAATGTGGGGTTCAGCTTTACATATGTGTGCAGCTTTTTTTCTTTCAGCAGATAAGATGCAATGTCTTCAATTTCATGGGCCGGACATCCATGCATGGTCGACAGGGTAATGTTGTCAGATATCCTGCCGGGGATGAACATCTCATCAATCGCAGGGTAAAGGGTCCTGATCGATTCTTTCTTTTCCTGCAGGTCGTTGTTGCAATCGGCCATCTTGTCAAAGAACCATTGTACATTATCCTTTAAGATGCCTTCCATGTTGTAACCGACACTCATATTGAAAATGGTGCCCGGATCAGCAAACCATCCGAACCGGTGGTTAAGAATGTGGATAATGATCCATGCATTGAGGTATTCATCAAAACTCTGTTGGATTTTTAACTCTTGTGACCATTCGCAGTTATAGCCTTCATCCTGCATATCGATACAAGGCTTGGCTACTTCAAGTTCATCCAGGGTCTGTATGGTTTTTAGTTCTATGTAGCGTGCGCCAAGCAACCATGCAGCCACAATGTTCTGTGCCATCTGGCTGTGCGGGCCTGCAGCGATGCCAAGTGGCGTATGAATTTCTTTCCCAAACAATTGTGCGTTTAGCATCTCCTGCTGCCCGGAGCCCGCCATTTCCCGGGGTTTGAAAAACAGATCCCGGGGAATGCCGAAATAGCTATCTTTATGATCCAGTTCATGAAAAATAATTTTCAGGAGCTGGTCTAAAGGCATGGGGAAAAGTTTGTCGGACATTATTGTTTTATTACTTAGCTGGCTTGACCCCCAAAAATAGAAAATGTTTCCCATATGGTAACAAAAGACTTTTCGGCTGTTATACTGGCAGCAGGTTATTCGCAGCGGATGGGCCAGTCCAAACTTTCGCTTTCTTTCGGACAGGACCGGTCTTTTTTAGACTGTTGCATCGGTGCCTTCATAGATTTTGGCTGTGCTGAAGTGGTGGTAGTGACCAATAAAGCAGGAATTACGTGGATACATGGCCGGACATGGCCAGACACAATGCACCCGGTATTGAATCCTTTTCCTCGGAAAGGCCGCTTTGTTTCACTACAGCTGGGCTTGAAAGCCCTTGACAAAAACCAGCCGGTTTTTTTACACAATGTGGATAATCCATTTGTTACGGTAGAAATCCTGGAAAAGCTGGCATTCTATGCAGGCCATGCCGATTATATCCGGCCCGGATATGCCGGAAAACATGGCCATCCGGTTCTTATCTCTGCCAAAATAGCTTCAGATATCATCACAACAAAACATGCCGGCGAAAACGTTCGTGAATACCTGGCACAATATACCCAAATGCTGGTACCGGTTAATGATCCCAATGTGCTGGTCAATATCAACACCCCGGACGAATATAAAAAATTTATTAAAAACCCTTAGTCGGTAAGATGTTCAGATCACCGGCATTATTGATAAAGTCGCAATAGCACCTTTTCCGGTGTCATGGGCGCATTAAAATCGGGGACATAAGCCGGGTTAAAGGCCTTAATGGCATTTTGAAGTGCAAAGTAAGCGCCAATTCCGTACATAAGTGGTGGTTCTCCCACGGCTTTTGACCGTAGAATGGCCGGTTTGGGTCCTTTAACGGACAGGGGGATGCATTTTACTTCTTTGGGGGCAGAAAAAATGTCAGGCACTTTATAGGTGGAAAGGCTGTTGGAAAGCAGCTTCCCTTCTTTATCGTATGCCACTTCCTCCATGGTCATCCAGCCTATGCCCTGTGCCAGGGCCCCTTCCACCTGGCCCATGTCGATGCCGATGTTCATACTGTTGCCAAAATCGTGGACAATACAAACCTTGTCAAAACGGAAGGTTCCCCTCAGGCAATCCAGGTGAGCAACCAACAGGGCCACGCCATAAACGTGATAGGCAAATGGATGGCCCTTGGCGATCTCTTTGTTGAAATGGACGACTGGCGTGGCATAGTGGCCTTGTTCTGAAAGGCATACCCTCCCGAGATGGGCGGTTTTTACAAGCTGTTCCCAGGATAATTTGCTGCGCTTCCCTTCGTTCAACACCCATTCATCAGAAATGGCCAGTTTATCAGGATTTGTGTTAAGCATAGAGGCGGCTGTTTTCAGCAGCCGCTTTAGCAACTGAATGCATGCGATTTCTGTGGCTTTCCCGTTGAGGTCAGCCCCGGAGCTTGCAGCGGTGGGGGAGGTGTTACTCACCCGCGTGGTGTTGGTGGTTTCAATTTTTATGCGTTCCGGGTGGATATTCAAGGTGCGGGCTGTTACCTGTAGTATCTTGGTATTTACCCCTTGTCCCATCTCAATAGCCCCGGTACTGACCCCCACGCTTCCGTCCTGGTAAATGTGTACCAGGGCCCGGGCCTGGTTCATTGATTTGTTGGTAAAAGAAATGCCAAAGCAGACGGGCATCAGTGCCATTCCCTTCTTATGCAAAACATTTTTCCTGTTATATGATTGAATCTCCCTGGCAATTTTTTCGATACCAAAATCCTTATCCAATAAACGAAAGCATTTGCCGATGTTTACATTTTTTGCCACTTGTCCGTATTGAAAGTGGTCTTTCTCACGCAGAAGATTTTTCTGCTGTATTAACCTGGCCGGCACATTCAATTCATGGGCCGCTTTGGATATGGCCGACTCTATGATATACATTCCCTGGGGGCCGCCAAAACCCCGGAAAGCCGTATTGGGAGGCAAATTGGTTTTACAGCTGTATGCTGTGACCTCTGTGTTGGGAATAAAATAACTGTTGGTTGAATGAAATAAGCTCCGATCGAGGATGGCGGAGGAGAGGTCGGCGGCCGCGCCCCCGTTCTGGTAAAAAGTAGCCTGGTAGGCAATGATCTTTAATTCTTTCGACAGCCCGATTTTAAAATCTGCGCTGTAGGGATGTCGCTTGCCCGTCATCCTCATGTCGTCTATGCGATGCAGAATAAGCTTAACAGGTTTTCTCAGGTGCAATGCTGCCAGGGCTGCCATGCAGGCATATGCTGTAGCCTGGTCTTCCTTTCCTCCAAAACCGCCACCCAGGCGCGTAACATCCACTTCCACCCGGTGCATGGGGATACCCAAAACCTTTGCTGCAAATTTTTGTACGTGGGTTGGACCCTGCGTGGAAGAGCGGATCTTGATGTGTCTGTTTTCCATTACATAAGCATAAGCTCCCTGGGTTTCAATGTACAGGTGTTCCTGTCCGCCCGTTTCTGTTTTGCCTTCAAAGACATATTCACATTGGTCCCAGGCTTTATTGATGTCGCCCGAACGAAAAGTGGAGGGTGGAACAAGCAGCATGCCCTTATTGCATGCCTCCCGGGGATCGGTTACCACCTCCAGGGGCTCGATTTCTGTTATGATCTTTCTGCATGCCTTCCGGGCGGTGAGTTCATCGCTTGCGACAATCAACGCAAGAGGCTGGCCATGAAAAACCACCTTTTTGTCAGCAAACAACATCTCGTCCGGAATAACTCCGCCAATTTGATTCTCTCCGGGAATGTCTTTTGCAGTGAAGACCCCGGCAATGCCCTCCATCGCCCTTGCCTGGGATGTGTCCAGTTTGAGGATATTCCCATGGGCTACAGGGGAAGTGAAAACCACACCATACAGGGTGCCTGTGCGCACAGGAATGTCATCGACGTATAAGGACCTGCCGGTGACGTGGGATATTGAATCAATGTTTTTCATCTGTTATCGGATCGTGAAATAAACAAAACAAGACATCATAATAACTTTAGCAATTCCCTGTCGCAGATCTTTTTTGGGAAAAGTTCCGCAAAGTGGGCGAAAAACAATTGCCTGGCCAGTAGGGATTTATACTCTTTGCTGCCACGGATATCACTGATGGGTGCAATTTCTCCGGCCAACAAACCGTATGCTTCGCGGATGGTATCCAAATCAGGCTTGCGCCCTGCAAGAAAGCTGCTGGTTTTTTCAAGGTAGAAAGGTACCGGGGCCACTCCGCCAAGGGCGACATGTGCATTGTGAATGATATCCCCCTGCATATTGATCCCTATGGCGCTGTTTACACTGGCAATGTCCAGGGTTGTGCGCTTACTGACCTTTTCAAAATTCAGATGTGTGTTTTTATCCGGAATGGGAAAGGATATGTTGCGGATTATTTCCCCAGGCTGTTTGTCCAGTTTTTTATAGTCCAAAAAGAATTTTCTGAGTGGTACGATCCGTTTTTCATCTGTCCTTGTGTTTTGCAGGTGCACTTTTGCATCAAGGGCCAGAAAGAAAATGACCAGGTCGGCTATGGGAGAGGCATTGCCGATATTCCCCCCAATGGTACCCATATTTCTGATGGGTTCTGATGATACCAGAAAGAAAAACGCCTTTAGCCTGGGAAAATACGCACGCATCAGCGTCGATTGCATAATATCTTGAGCCGTGGCCGCTGAACCCACAATACAATGACCGTTCTCCTCCAGGATGTCTTTAAGATCTTTGCGGTCAAACAGCAACATGGGTTCTGTTTCGGCTATTTCATCCGGTCGTTGCACCAATAGGTCGGTACCGCCACCAATCACCGTTTTTGCCGCTACTCCGGTATCTGTTTTCTTTCCGAGTGCTTTCAGACGTTCCGGGATAGCCGTAAAATATGCCGGCAAAAAGCCCTGGCTTACCAACCAGCCGATGGGGTTGTCCGGATTCTTTGTTTTCAGCATATTGGAAACGGTGATGGCTGCGCGTTCGATGGATTTGTAACCGGTGCAACGGCAGATATTACCGCTCATGGACTCTATCGCTGCTTCAGGTTCCGAAGGCTGGTATTCCATTGTGTGCCCTGTCAGAGCCACTACAAAGCCCGGGGTGCAGAACCCGCACTGTGTGCCTTCATGATCTGCCAATGCTTGCTGGGCAGGGTTGAGATCCGCTGTGCAGATGCCCTCGATGGTAACAATATGTTTGCCTGCTGCATTTCCCAGCGGGGTGAGGCAGGACACAATGCTGCGGTATTCAATGCGTCCGGCCTTCAGTTGTCCTTCCAGGACTGTGCAGGCACCGCAATCGCCTTCCCGGCATCCTATCTTCGTCCCGGTCAGATGCGCCCTGTAACGGATAAAATCGAGCAAAGTTGAACCAGGCTTTTCTGCCGTATGGATTTCTTCGTCATTAAGAATGAAAGATATCATCGATTACGATTTGGTGAATCACAACGCAATTAACTTCTTTTTCAAGTGTACATCCATTTGACCCAATGGCATGACAGATAACAAATATATGGCAAATCTGCGCAAGATTTTAAAAAAACAGGGAGAAATCCCGAAGGCTTGCTAAAAAGATTTAAATGCTTGAACAGGAAATAGTAGAGTCATAAAAATGTGTTAATTTTATGGCAGGTGTGTTTTAAGATGTTGATTGCTTAATGAAAAATTGGTTAATGAGATGAGGAATTTGGTTATGTTTTACAAGTGTATGTTTCTTTTTGTCCTGATGATATGTGCGAATTTGTTCATTGCTGTTTCACTTTTTGCATCGGACCCTTATAATCCAGTTGCTGCGGAGGAAATTGATCCGGCAATGTTGCTCAGTGAGTATGTCCGGATTCCATCCGTGTCGGGCCAGGAAAAGGAGGCAGGGGAATTCTTTGCACAGTTTTGCCGTGATCACGGCCTGCACTTACGCGTATTCACTGATGAAACGGATAGTTATAATTTTGCTGCCTCTTTGTATCCTTTGGAGATGCAAAAACCAAATGTTGTTCTTTTGACACATATTGACGTGGTGCACCCGGGGGAACCCGAAGGGTGGACATATCCGCCTTTTTCCGGAAAGATAGCAGACGGCATGGTCTGGGGCCGCGGGGCCATCGACAACAAATCCATGGGGGTGATGCAGGTTCTGGCCATATTGCAATTTGTCCGGCAGGCAGCGGAAGAGGATTTTCCGTACAATGTTAGTTTGCTCGCTGTTTCTGGTGAGGAAACAGGTGGCGATATGGGTGCCCGCATAATTACCGAATATTTCCTGGATGAGTTAAACCCTGTTGTGGTGTATGGTGAGGGTGGTGCCGGGTTGAAAGGGCTTATTGGCCGAAACCCTGACATGCCAGTGTTTGGACTTGCTGTGGCCCAGAAACGAATATTGTGGCTGGCCATTGAATCCTCTGTGGCCGCTTCGGGTCACGGATCGGTCCCCCGGAAAAGGTATCCGACCAAAGAGGTGATCAATGCTACAAACGCTTTGCTGGAAGCCAAACCCAAGATTACCATTTCCCCCACGGTAAGGGAATCTTTACTTAAAATGTCTGCCTACGAAACAGGGATCAGGCGCAGGGTCATGCGCCGGATCGATTTTTATGGTCCGCTATTCGGGCGATTTGTACGCAACGACCCACTCATTG
>PXAA01000029.1 GCA_003567205.1 Bacteroidales bacterium | reverse complement strand
ATTACTAATTACTGATTACTAATTACTGATTACTAATTACTGATTACTAATTACTGATTACTAATTACTGATTACTAATTACTTACTTCAATGTGCCCAGTTTATCGTTTTTAAATAATTCAGCATCTCCCTGGCCATTTCCAGGGCTTTCATGGCCCGGTAGTTGGAATAACCGGTTAAATAACTGATGGCCAGATCTTCATTCTCTTCAAACAAGCTAAGCGCCACCTCTTCTATGGCATGCTGCATGGCAAACTGCTCTTCTTCAAATGGATCCCATTGCTCCCGAACCAATTTGATGAACCCCGGATAATGCAGGTCGACCATATTCTCCAATCCATTGAATACATCAAATGCATTTCCCGGGTCGTAATCGAAGGTACCTTCCGGTGGGTTAAACTGGAAAGCAATATTCAAAGCCTGCTCCAGGGGCCAGTTTTTATAATAGGTTTTTGGCGTTGAATTGATGCCGGCATACCAGGGTACCAGCACCGAAGTGCACGGGGCTGCCGTGGTGCGCCACGCAACCGAGCCCAATGCGGGGGGCAACCAGTTGCGCAATTGATACACCACCAATTCCTGGGAAGTACTGCTGCAAATGGCTCCCGTACCGGGTTGATGATGCGGCGAAGCATCATCAGGCATGCCCAATGCATAGGAGAGGGCCATATCGGGATCCTGGCCTTCTGCATGGCCATGACTTCGAATGATATTCGCTACGTCCATTACGGAAAATTTGTGGTCGGGGTACAGGGCAAACGGAAGTTGTTCCGAAACCGGAAGCTCAATCAGGCTCCCCTTTACCAGCGACTGACTGAACCACTGACGTGGATCTGCTCCGTGCTCATCCATGAAGCTTCCTTCGTGGGGGGGCAGGTTGAAGGCTTCCCTGAAGCTGAATGGTTCGCCCGATGCCGGATCGTACCAAGCCCGTGAAATGGCATATTCCACCAGGCCTTCGGATGCACGGACATTTTCTGTATCCTCCAGGTCTGCTTCGGGGCCGATAATGTGTACATTGGGTAACAATACGATGGCATCGTCGGGAACACGCTGTGCGATCCATTGCTTGCCCCGTGCAACACTCAACAGCCAGGCTTCATTGGCGTCAGCAATGATGTAAGTCCGGCCGGAGGCTGCATACCCGAAATAATCAAGCAATTCCGTGGCAATATCAAGTCCCTCCCTGGCCGTTCTGGCACGCTGGGCAATGATGCGTCGAAATTTGTAACCAATACCGCCATCCACAATGTCGCCACGTGCCACCAGTTCATCGTAGGAGTCTTCACGTGTCCGGCAGTTATCGGAAGAAACCGCCACACCGAATTCATTGAAATATCCGTCGCTGAACTCCAGCCCCGGGTTGCTGGTCCACAGAAAAGCATAGGTTTCCTCGGCCTGGGGCCACTTTCCACCCCGTCGCAATTCCACCATACTCCCGGGTTCATGCTGAATACGGGGCACATAACGGTATCCCATGTTCCGCAATCCACCGTTTTGCTCCAGGTGGCCGAACAGAACGGCACCATCGACCGAAGCCTCTTTACCAACCACCACCGTAAAACAAGCCCGGGCGGATGAAAATGCCCCAATCATCAATAAAAACGCAAAAAAGATCCTGACAAAGATTTTCATTTTCCAAATCATTTAAAACCAATCAACCAAATTAACCAATCAACTAATCACCCGAAAACACAACCTTCCCGCCAACCACCGTTCTGACCACCTTGATCTCATGGATCTCTTCTGCCGGAATGTCAAAATAATTGCGGTCAATCACGACAAAATCCGCAAGCTTACCAACGGAGATACTTCCTTTGATGTCTTCAGAAAATTCAAGATATGCAGGCCAGAGAGTATAGGCCTTAAGGGCTTCAAGGCGTGTTATGCGTTGGCCGGGGAACCATCCGTCCGGGGGATTGTTTTCCCTGTTCTGGCGGGTAACCGCTGCATGCAGCCCGTAAAACGGATTGTAGGGGGACACATAGTAGTCGCTGCCGGCCGCAATGATTCCGTCGTGGTCCAGGATGCTTCGCCAGGCATAGGCCCCCTGTTTTGTCCGTTCATAGCCGATGCGGTCTTCAACAAATAGCATGTCTTCGGTGGCATGAACCGGTTGCATGGAAGCAATGATATTGCCTCCGGCAAAACGTGCAATATCGTCGGGGTGAAGAATCTGTGCGTGTTCAACCACCAGGCGTGCTTCCTGCGGGCTTTTCCCGCTTATTTCCATCGCCCGTTCAAAAGCATTCAATGTAATGCGGTTGCCACGGTCGCCAATGGAATGGGTACGGGTGGTAAAGCCAAGGGCCAGAAGATCGGCAACCATTTGGGCATAAGCTTCCTCATCCTGGCCAAGTGCACGCAAGGCTCCCAGTTCACCCGGCATATCGTCGTAGGGTTCCAGCAATGCCGCTCCCCGGCCACCCAGTGATCCATCCACAAACTCCTTGACCCACCGGACGGTGTAATGGTTATCGTACAAGCCAATGAGGGGTGCGCCAAGTTTTGTAGCCGCTGTCTGGCTGACAGCATCCATCAGCCTGACCCGCAAATACGAACGCTCATAGGCCTCGCGCCGCATCTTCACGTCATCCAAACCGGTCCCGGTAAGGTCATGAACCGTGGTGATGCCCGCCGCAAGCAAGGCATCGCTCCCCAAGCGCAGGGCTTCAAGTTCCTCTTCATAACTAAGTTTCGGGGCAGGCGGAATATGCCTGGTAACCAATGCCCCTGCTGCCGAAACAAGCACTCCGCTGGCTTCACCCGCCTGATCGCGTACAATAATACCTGCATCAGGATTAGCTGTCTGCGCTGTGATGCCGGCCACTTCAAGGGCTTTGCTGTTCACCCAGTGGGCGTGACCGCAATACCTGCGAAGCACCACCGGGTTATCCGGGCTGACAGCGTCCAGAAGCCGCCTGTGCGGCACCTCATCCCAAATGGCATCGTTATACCCCCTGGCAATGATCCATTCATCAGGCCCGGCATATTCAACGGCTTTGAATATGGTCTCCAGCAATTCATCCAGGGGCAACCAATAAACATCCAGGGGAGCCAACAGCAGATTCCTGCACAATCCATCGAAATGCATATGGCTTTCTGTCAAGCCCGGAATTACTGTAAGCCCCTGCAGATCGATCACTTCGGTATTGCGGCCGGTATATTGCCTGGCGCCTTCCTCATCACCCACGTACAAAAATTTCCCGTTTCTGATGGCCAATGCACTGGCAAGGGGGATGGATTCATCCAGGGTATGGATTTGCGCATTCGTGTAAACCACTTCGGCCGGTCTTTCCTGGCATGCATACAAGCTTGTCAACAGAACAAAAAATGCAGCCAGGGGCAAATACAATTGATTATTCATTGATCCGTGTTTTGTCGTTCATTAAATTGATCCTTGGTTGACATCTGCAATAATAGCTAAAAAATCCCAATACCAAAAACAAAAATGCCTGCAAAGCGATTTGGTTTTTATCCGGATAATCCATAGATTTAAACGATCGAAAAAACATATGCCGATGTTTCGTATACAATACCTTTTCACCGTATCTGTGGCAATGCTTTGTATGTGTTGCAGTCCGGATGAACCAGACCCAGTTGATTTTGAAACCATTCACAAAAGGGGCGAACTGATTGCCATCACAAGTTACAGTCCGTTGAGCTATTTTGTGTATCGTGGGGAGGTGATGGGGTATGAATATGAATTGCTTCATTTATTGGGGGAGTACCTGGACATACCGGTACGGATCGAATTGGCAGCGGACTTTGAAGAGATGATCCAGATGCTGGAAAATGGGGAAGGTGACCTGATCGCCTACGGCATGACGATGACCTCTGATCGAAAGGAGCGACTGGCCTTCACCAATCCCTTTAATATTACCAGACAGGTACTGGTGCAGCGAAAGCCGGACCAATGGAGGCAAATGATGCTGCATCAGATCGAACGGGAATTGATCCGCAACCCCCTGGAATTATCCGGCAAGACCATTTATGTCAGGCGGGGGTCTGCTTATGTGGACCGGTTATACAATTTATCGAATGAAATCGGGTCTGAAATACACATTGTTGAAGCAGAACAAGGTGTTATTACGGAAGAATTGATCGGCAGGGTTGCAGAAGGCAAGATCAATTATACGGTGGCTGACGAAAACATTGCCCGGATCAAATCGGCTTTTTACCAGAATTTGGATGTGTCGACCGCTGTGAGCCTGCCACAGCATACTGCCTGGGCGGTAAGGCCCTCTTCGCCCGTACTTTTGGATACAATCAACCAATGGCTTGAAAAGGCTCGCTCACAAACGGATTTTTATGTGATCTACAACAAATATTATGAAAACAGGAGGGCATTCCGGACGCGTTATGGGAGCGACTATTTTCCGATATCGGGTGGTACGATCTCCCCATACGACAGCCTGCTGCAGCAAAATGCCCGGAAGATTGGATGGGATTGGCGGCTTCTGACTGCACTGGTATTTCATGAGTCGCGTTTCGACCCGGATGCCCGGTCGTGGGCCGGCGCCATGGGCTTGATGCAGTTGATGCCCAGGACAGCCCGGGAATTTGGCGCAAACGATCCTGGCGATCCGGAACAGAGCATTGCTGCAGGTGTGCGTTTTCTACAATGGCTCGACAATTATTGGAAAGAATACATTGAGGATGAAAACGAGCGCATCTATTTTGTGATGGCATCTTACAATGTCGGGCAAGGGCATGTACAGGATGCCAGGCGCCTGGCAGAAGCAGAAGGTGCTGATCCGGACATTTGGCACGGACAAGTTGAAGAATATATGCTGAAAAAAGCCAACCCCGAATATTATAACCGGGAAGAGGTCCGTTTCGGCTATGCCTCCGGCCTGGAACCGGTATCCTATGTCCGGTCTGTTTTCAACCTGTATAAGCATTACAGGCAGTTCTTTGAATAAATGCCGGAATTTTTGACTTATCTTTGGGGATCATGATCCCGACTGATCAGGAAATTATTGAATTATTCCATGAAGACAACCGTCAAGGGCTTAAAATGGCTTTTGACAAATATTATACTCTTCTCTGCATTCATGCAGAACAAATCACCGGAGATCTTCATCTTGCAGAAGATGTAGTTCAATCTGTATTTATAAAGTGCTGGGAAAACCAATCCTTTTTTACGGTCCATAGCTCGCTCCGGTCGTATTTATTCACTGCTGTTCGCAATGCCAGCAATAAGCTTTCTGTTACGCACCTGGTGGAAAACATTGCCACATCTGCATGGAACCCATATAGCGGACAAGATGCACGCAACGGTATCCGTTACAGGGAATCGGAGTCGCAATTCATGTATTTTCAGGACTGCATCAACCGCTTTAGTTCCAGTGCATCGGCAATCATACAGGGTGTGAAAAAAAACGAGAACCCACTTATGACCACCATGTGGTCCATGGTTGGTTTTCCTCTGTCGAGCGCTGTGGTACCCGTTTGGATCACTCCTGAAGGGACACTTCCTTCCATTATTACCGCGCCAGGCAAAGAGCATGCTCCCATTTGTGACTGGGCAATGGAATTGAAAAATAGAATCATTCCATCCATGCGTGGTTCCACCAAATACTACCTTGACAAAGTACAGGTATTTAATGCCGATCATACGGGGATTACGCAGCAACTGATCCCATTAAACCGGCAGATCATTAAGCGTACAAAAAACCTGATACAAGAATGGACACCAGATGGACCGGTCCAATCACGGGTAAATGATCATTATGGATGGCTTGACCGTACCATAGAAGAAGCTTACAATAACTTGTTTGGAATACCGGATAATCTTTAATCAAAACCAACCAACAATGAAACATATAAACAGGTATCTGATCATATGCATAATGGCAGGTATGGCAGGAGGTTGTCAGAAAGACGACCAGGATATTCCCCTTGCCTGCTTTGAATTAAGTGCAGTAGAGGTTCTTGAGAACCAAATTATTGAATTTACGAACTGTTCAGAAAACGCCACGGCCTATTATTGGGAATTTGGTGATGGAGAAACATCTATTGATTACCATACCAGCCATATATACAAACAACCCGGTTCGTTCGAAGTAAGTCTGAGTGTGTTTCGCGGAGAATATAGCGACCAGTTGATAAAAACCGTCATCGTTGAAGAAGATCCGCTACCAACAGCTTGCTTTACAGTAGCATCAACGGATGTACTTATTAGTGAAGAAATAGAATTCCACAATTGTTCAGAAAAAGCCGATTCCTTTTTATGGGATTTCGGTGATGGAAATACCAGTACCGAAGAACACCCCACGCACATATATCTTCAATCAGGAGCCATGGAAGTTACGCTGACCGTTGCCAATGAATATGGCGAAGATAGTACCTCAGGGATAATCAATGTTGCCGGGGCCGATGTGGCTTTCTTTGACGGGTTTGAGAATTACGAAGATTTTAGTTTGACCTTCGGTAATTGGACACAGATCGATAATGACGGTTCTGCTACATGGGGGCTTGCGGCCACGAGTTTCCCGAACAGCGGTTACGTGGGTTCTTTTATCATCTTTAACCCTCATGAAACAGACCCTCCTGTGGCTGATGATGATCGCTTCGCACCATACAACGGGAATAAATATGCAGCCTGTTTCTCAGCCCGTCAGCCACCCAATGATGACTGGCTGATCAGTCCGGAAATTGAACTGGGCGAAGGATTCGAACTTTCGCTGGCCATCAAGTCCTACTCCGATTCATACGGTCCGGACCTTTTTGTGGTTCAATTGCTCGACGGAGAAGAAACCATTTGGTTAAGTCCGGAAAACAGTCCCGTGCAGCCCCCTTTGTCATGGACACTTTACAGCTATGATCTGTCTGCGTACGCCGGCAAGGAAGTTCAGGTTCAGATCGGTTGTGTATCAGATGACGCCGTGGCTATGTTTATTGACGATATCACGGTCAAAACAGGAGATGGGAAAACAGTGCTCCGTGAAAATTTCGAGTCAACCAGCATCTGGCAACAACCATTTTCCAGCCCGGCAAAAAGGAAATAGTTTGCCGGACCGGAGTGGGAGCCAAAGCATTGCGTAAGGTCCTTATTCAAACAACAGATATTTCAGGTTGGCCCTGGGATCGATGACCGTTTCAATATTGCCGTAGGTGGATGTGAACAAGGTGGTAACCCCGGGACCATGACCGGCTATGATACTGCCGCTGTGGGTGATCACACCAATGGTTACGGCGCCTGTTTT
>PXAA01000046.1 GCA_003567205.1 Bacteroidales bacterium | reverse complement strand
GCCCCGACAGGATGAAAGAGGCCATCCGAAACATCCAGGACGATTTGGTGGAACAGGCTGCCTTCCTGCGGAACAACGGCAGGCAATTGGAGGCTCAGCGTCTGGAAGACCGCGTAAATTATGACCTGGAGATGATCCGGGAACTCGGTTATTGTTCCGGAATTGAAAACTATTCCCGTTATTTTGACGGCCGCAAGCCGGGATCCAGACCATTCTGCCTGCTGGATTATTTTCCGGAAGATTACCTGATGGTCATAGATGAAAGCCATGTAACGGTTTCGCAGGTGCATGCCATGTACGGCGGCGACTTTTCGAGAAAAAAGAACCTGGTGGAATACGGATTTCGTTTGCCGGCAGCCCTTGACAACCGGCCATTAAAGTTTAATGAATTTGAGCAGATTATAAACCAGGTTATCTTTGTGAGCGCCACCCCCGCCGATTATGAATTGCAAAAAAGCGAGGGCGTAGTGGTGGAACAACTGATACGCCCCACCGGACTGCTTGAACCACCCATTGAAGTCAGGCCCAGCAAGAACCAAATAGATGATCTCCTGGAAGAGATCAATCAGCGCACCTCCACAAATGAGCGGGTGCTGGTAACCACCCTGACCAAACGTATGACGGAGGAGCTTTCCAAATACCTTACCGGCGCAGGTATTCAATGCCGTTATATTCATTCCGAAGTTGACACTCTGGAAAGGGTTGAAATTTTGCGTGATCTCCGCCTGGGGAACTTTGATGTGCTGGTTGGCGTTAACCTGCTCCGCGAAGGCCTGGACCTGCCGGAAGTGTCGCTGGTGGCCATCCTGGATGCAGACAACGAGGGCTTTCTCCGCTCAGAAAGATCACTGATACAGACAGCAGGACGCGCGGCCCGCAATATCAACAGCAAAGTGATCATGTATGCTGACCGCGTCACCCGTTCAATGCAGGCCGCCATCGACGAAACCAACCGGAAGCGCGAAAAGCAGTTAAAATACAACAAAGAGAACAACATTACCCCCGCACAGATCATGAAATCGGTAGAAGCCATCCATGGCCAGACCACCGTAGCGGACCAGAAAACAAGGCCCGGGGTTTATGCCGGTCAGAAAAAAACAGACCTGGCAGCCGATCCGGTGGTACAGTACATGGGCAGGGATCAACTGAAAAAAACCATTAACCAGAGCAGGCGGCTCATGGAAAAAGCAGCAAAGGAGCTGGATTTTATGGAAGCGGCAAAGCACCGCGACGACATGTATGCACTGGAAAAAATATTTAAGGAACGATTCTTATGATACGTATCAGTCAACACCTGAACGCGCACCGGAAATCATTGCGTCCGCTTTTTATTCCGGAACCCGGTCCGGACAATACCCTGCTGCTTGACCTCACAAGCAACAACACCGATATGGAAAACCTGGCCATTAAAGATTCAAAGATGCTTGGACAATATATTTTTGACCGTATGAAAGCCCAAAAGGCCATTTATGCATATGGCGGCTATATGGAAGACCGTGCGGTTTATCGCCGGAGTTCCCTTTTTGGCGCCCCCGGGGGGGATGCACGCAGCATTCACCTGGGAACAGACGTATGGGCAGCTGCCGGAACACCAGTATATCTGCCACTCGACGGTCATATACACAGTTTTCAGAACAATGCGCAGTATGGCGATTACGGACCCACCATCATCATTGAGCACCGTCTGCAGAAAATATCTTTCTTTACCCTTTACGGACACCTGTCGTCCGGATCATTGGATGGAATCGAAGAGCAAATGCCTGTTAAGGCAGGCAAGCTGCTATGTCATACAGGCGATGCCCCTGAAAATGGTGACTGGCCACCACATCTGCATTTTCAGATCATCACAGATATGAAAGGTAAAAAAGGGGATTTTCCTGGTGTGGCCTTTCCTGGGAAAAAACAAGCCTATCAAGACATTTGTCCTGACCCGGCCGTATTTTTTCGTAAACTGTTCTCCCAAACCTGACAAAGTATTGTCTGGATTTTTTGCATAAAAAGGATAATAGTTTAATTTTGCCAGATAAATCCTGTATTCACAAATCTATTCTATCAAATATGGATATTTTTACAAAAGCCACGGCCAAATTGGGGCCTATAGGACAATATGCAAGCCGGGTACACGGCTATTTTACTTTTCCAACGCTGGAAGGCGAAATATCCAATCGCATGTACTTCCAGGGCAAAGAAAAACTTGTCTGGAGCCTGAATAATTACCTGGGCCTTGCAAACCATCCGGAAGTCCGCAAGGCAGATGCCGAAGCAGCCAGGGAATATGGTTTGGCATTGCCAATGGGTGCCAGGATGATGTCAGGACAAACCAGGCTGCATGAGCAACTTGAAAATGAATTGGCCGCTTTTGTAGGCAAAGAATCCGCTTACTTGCTTAATTACGGATACCAGGGCATGGTGTCAATTATTGATGCCCTTCTCGACAGGCAGGATGTGGTCGTATATGACTCAGAATCGCATGCCTGCATCATTGACGGGTTGCGCATGCACCTTGGCAAGCGCTTTGTATACCCGCACAACGACATGGAAAACCTGAGGGTGCAACTGGAGCGCGCCACCAAACTGGCCCGTAAAACTGGTGGTGGTATCCTGGTTATCACCGAAGGGGTTTTTGGCATGTCGGGCGATCTGGGCAAACTCGATGAGATTGCCGTCATGAAAGAAGACTTCAACTTCCGGCTACTGGTTGACGATGCCCATGGAGTGGGTACCATGGGAGAAACAGGGGCCGGTACGGGCGAACACTTCGGTGTTCAGGACAAGGTGGATGTTTTCTTTGGCACCTTTGCAAAAGCTTTTGCATCCATTGGCGCCTTTGTTGCCGGACCTAAAGAAGTGATTACTTACCTAATGTACAATATGCGCTCCCAGATTTACGCCAAGTCATTGCCTATGCCACTGGTTGCCGGCGGGCTCAAACGCCTGGAACTGATCAGGAAACAACCCGAGCTGCGCGAGAAAGTATGGACAATTGCCCGGGCACTGCAAAACGGTCTGAAAAACAGAGGTTTTAATATCGGCAATACCCAATCGCCTGTAACTCCGGTGGTACTCAGTGGCGACACTTCGGAAGGCGCCAACCTGACCCACGACCTCCGGGAAAACTTCAATATCTTCTGTTCAGTGGTAGGATATCCGGTTATCCCAAGGGGAATGATTATACTGCGGCTGATCCCCACTGCGGTTCACACCCTTGAAGACGTTGAGTATACCCTTGATGCATTTTCAAAGGTAAAGGACAAACTGGATAAAGGCGCCTATGCCACAGGCAAGATTGTAGACGTATTATAATACAGACTGCTGAACGGAAGGGGCATGCGCCAGTTTGTCCGCCAGGCTTTTTATCAGTACCTTCTCCCCGACCCGGAATGGCTTGATCAGACCTGACGGACCGTGGGCCGAATAACTTACCACAAGATGGCCCATGCTTTTGTTAGCGATCTTTATGGGGGCCTTATAGCTCCAATCGGTCAAATGAAAGCCCGGCGATGCAAAACGCTTATCGCGAAATACAATCTCCACACCCACTTCACCCCCGTAACGAAGACCCTCCGGAATGATTTTCAGGGCGCGGCGAAAAATCTCATCCGCAGGTAACCCTGAGTTGGAGATCATATCCTGCATAGCAAACATACAGTTTTGCTGTTTCACTTTCTGTACCAGGGAGCCAGTATACTTATGCATCTTATTTTCCAGCCTGATGTGATCAGATATATCAGTCATCACCACAATAGCGCCACCATTGATGTCCTTGAGCTCTTGAGGGTAACTGAAGCTGAGGCTTGCCCAAAACATTTCATTGTCGCCCCTGATCAGATGCAATTCTTCGCGGCATTTACCCCCCTGTTTTTTTTTCCGCAGGATTCCCTCAAGGCAGTTTGCTTCGGATGCCCCCACCGCAAAATCCGATAATTTTCGCCCGACGACCTGGTCGCGGGGCCGTCGCAAAATATCAAAGGCACACTGATTGGCATATTCAATCTCATTGGCAGTATTGACAAGAAAAAGGCCCTCGTTCATATGCTCAACCAGTCTGCAGAATTTATTCTCATATTCCATCATCGCCTTGGCCGTCTGATGACTTTTAATGGCAAGACGTCCAAACAACTTATGGATCTTTCGTTTTGATCGTCTGTGCGATTTCAGGTAAATAATTAAGGTGGCCGCCCACAGTACAAATAATAGTGCCACCAGGGCCGCCAGCAAATCAATGGTGACCATGCCCGGCAAAAATTGCAATGTTTTCATGATATAACCCATTATCAAAAACATTCAGATTTTAAAAAACCTGTAACTAATAAAGCTTTGATCTTTTCAGTAAAAATGACAGTAGTATATTTTCGAAACCCTCATTGATGTCGGATGGGACAAAATCTATCTTATATTGCATGCATTTAAGGCGCAGGTCTCGATAATAGGCGTCCATTTTTTTCACATAGCTTTCTTTCAGATCAGCCGGATTCAGCCTGACATCTTCCCCCGTTTCCATATCAATAAAACGAAACGGCCGGCCCTGGTAATCAAAAGTAAGTTCTTTTTGCTTTTCAAACACATGAAAAAGGATTACTTCGTGTTTATTGTGCTTCAGGTGCTGAAGTGCTGAGAACAAATTTTCCGGATCCGCTTCATTATCCATCATATCAGAAAAGATCACCACCAGCGAACGTTTGTGTATTTTCTCTGCAAGCAGGTGCAGGATCTCCGCCGTATTGGTCGTTTTCTGAACGCCTTGTTCCAGATGCCTGTACAGGCGGTCAAGCTGGCTATACAACATCTTATGATGCACACTGTTTGACCGGGCAGTAGTATGCAAATCCATTTTGTCAGAAACTACGCTGAGCCCGACCGCATCCCTTTGTTTCCTTAACAGGTAAATAAGCGCTGCAGCACATTCAACTGAAAATCCCAGTTTGGATGATTGCCGGCCTGTACGGTCACGGCCTGTGAAATACATGGACGAGGAATTGTCGATAACGATCTGGCATCTCAGGTTGGTTTCCTCTTCAAAGCGCTTGACAAACAACTTGTCGGTACGTCCGTATAACTTCCAGTCAATATGTCGGGTACTTTCGCCTGGATTATATATCCTGTGCTCGGCAAACTCAACCGAAAACCCGTGAAAAGGGCTTTTGTGCATACCGGTAATAAAACCCTCTACCACCTGGCGGGCCAAAAAATCAAGCGTACCAAACCGTCCCGGGACCTCCGGATCAATTTTTTTTATCAAAAAACCGAAGATTTATATGGCCCCGGCTTTATCGGGGCCAGTGATTTCTATTATTTACAAGAGGCTTTCCAGTTTGCCGGCAAGCACAGATTTCGGCACAGCACCCACCTGTTTGTCGGCCACCTCCCCATCTTTAAAAAACAAAACGGTCGGAATATTCCGGATTCCATACTTCATAGATATATCCGGGTTGCTGTCCACATCAAGTTTGCCGACAATCACCTTGTCTTTATACTCTTCTGCAAGTTCAGAAACAATGGGACCAACCATCCGGCAAGGTCCGCACCATTCTGCCCAAAAATCTACCAATACGGGCTTATCTGCCTTTTCTACAAGCTCTTCAAAATTAGAATCAGTGAATTCATGTGTCATAATGTAAAATGTGTTTTGTCAATGATACAAATATATTCTTTATGCAGCAAATCTACGTGTTAAAATGTCACTAATTTAAACGGTAGCTGATCTCATAATGTTTTAGCAGTTCCATTAAAAATCCAACCGGTTCCACTTTAACTGTGCGCGAGATCATTTCGATGGAATAGTTTTCGACAGGATCCATGAGCAAAACCTTCAGGCGCGAGTTGCCACGATGTTTTCCGGCGATAGACTTCATACGTTCCACCAGGTACTTATCGACATCGGCCACCGGTAATTGCAATACCAGGTCAGATTCATCATGTTCAACCAGGTCGCTGAGCAAATGCATAGTTTTCACCCTGATGTCGAGCTGCGACGGCTCTTTCCTGTTGACCTGCATCCTGGCTTTAACCAATACCGTGTTTTGTACCTCCATAAAATGTTTTACCTTAAGATAATCCTCTGCAAACACGTACAGCAGATAGGAATCGGAATAATCCTCAATTTGAATGGTCCCATAAGGGTTGCCTGTCCGGGTGTGTTTATGTGCCACATCCGTAATGATCCCGGCAAAAATGATTTCCTTGTTTTTCAGGCTGTGCGGGTTTTTCAGGTCTCCCACGCTATGGTTACAATAACTTTTTATATGGATTTTGAAATTGTCGAGCGGATGGCCTGAAATATACATTCCTGTAACCTCTTTTTCCTGCCTGAGTATTTCAAGTTTATTCCAGGGTTCGCAAACAGGAAGCTCGGGATCTGGGAAATAGACCTCATTGGTTTCCTCGAACAGATTCATCTGGGAAGTATTCTCACGCATCTGAATATTGTTTGCGTGCCGGATGATTTTATCGATAAAGATACTGGCCCCATTATCTTCTGAAAAGAAAAACCGGGCCCTGTGCGATCCTTCAAAACAGTCGAAAGCACCTGCCCTGGCCAAGGCTTCAAATACGCGTTTGTTCACATTTCGCAGATTCACACGTTTGGCAAAGTCGAATACATTCTTGTATGGCCCGTTGTTCTCACGTTCAATGACAATATTCTCCACCGCCCCTTCGCCAACCCCTTTGATTGCTCCAAGACCAAAACGGATTTCCCCTTTGTCATTTACCACGAAGTTGAAAGTACTTTCGTTGACATTCGGGCCAAGGACAGGAATCTGTTGCCGCTGGCACTCTTCCATGACGAAGGTGATCTTCTTGATCTCACTGAAATTGTGGGTAAGTACAGCCGCCATATATTCGGCCGTATAATTAGCTTTTAAATAAGCCGTACGATAGGCTACAACGGAATATGCCGCAGAGTGGGAGCGGTTAAAGCCATATTCGGCAAAACGGGACATGATCTCGAAGATCTTCTCGGCATTACCCCTTTCTATGCCTTTTTTCAGTGCTCCTTCAATGAAAAAAGCTTTCTGGCGCTCCATCTCGTCTTTTTTCTTCTTTCCCATTGCCCTGCGCAAAATATCCGCATTGGCCAGGGAATACCCTGCCATGATCTGTGCCGATTGCATGATCTGCTCCTGGTAGACCATGATGCCAAATGTAGGTTTCAGAATGTCTTCCAGCCACGGATGCGGATACTCCACCTTTTGCCGTCCATGCTTACGTTTTATATACAATGGAATAAAATCCATCGGGCCAGGCCGGTACAATGCGTTCATGGCAATCAGGTCTTCAATATTGGAAGGTTTTAGTTCCTTAAGGTATTCGCGCATGCCCTGCGATTCGAACTGAAAAGTACCAATGGTATCGCCACGCTGATACAATTTATAGGTTTCTTCATCATCCAGCGGGATATTCTCAATGTCTATCCTGCTGCCATAGCGTTTTTTAATGTTTTTTATGGCTTCTTTGATAATGGACAGGGTTTTAAGCCCCAGAAAGTCCATTTTGAGCATGCCCACCGACTCAACCAGCTTGCCTTCATACTGGGTTACGGGCAGGTCGGTATCCTTCTGTGTGCTCAAAGGGAGGCAATCCACCAGGTCGGATGGACCAATGATCACCCCACAGGCATGCACTCCTGTCTGGCGAATGGAACCTTCAAGGCTTTGCGCATACTGAAGGGTTTCCTGCACCAGCGGAGGCGCTTCCTTTAGTGCCTGGGCCAGTTCCGGCACTTCTTTGTATGCATTTTTTAAAGTCGCACCCTGCCTTTCGGGAACCAGTTTTGCCAGGCGATCGGCCTCCTGAAGCGGCAGTTTGAGCACACGTGCCACATCCCGGATTGAAGAGCGGGCAGCCATGGTGCCGAATGTAACAATTTGTGCCACCTTTTCGCGGCCATATTTGTCGATTACATATTGTAAAACTTTTTCCCGGCCCTCATCGTCAAAATCAATATCAATGTCAGGCATTGATACCCTTTCGGGATTTAGAAAGCGCTCAAACAGCAGGTTATACCTTATCGGGTCAATGGCCGTGATCCCCGTACAGTAGGCAACAGCAGAACCCGCAGCGCTCCCCCGGCCCGGGCCCACAGCCACGTCCATTTCCCTGGCTTTGTTTATGAAATCCTGAACTATCAGAAAATAGCCGGCATAACCCATCTCCTGAATCACCTGCAGTTCATAATCTAGACGCTCCCTTAAAGTATCGGTAATCTCAGGATACAATTTATTTGCCCCTTCGTATGCCAGATGGCGCAGATACGCATCTTCATTATCATAGCCCTCTGGCATTGGAAATCCGGGCAGCATGATCTGCCTGGTGGTAATTTTGTAGTCTTCCACCTTATCGGCAATCTCCATGGTTCCAGCCAGGGCCTCCGGCACGTCAGAAAACAATTCACCCATTTCATGACGGCTTTTCAGGTATTCCTGTCCGGTATACTTCATGCGTGTATCATCATCCAGGTCGCGGCCTGTTTGCAGGCACACAAGGATATCGTGGGCCCTGGCATCCGTTTCATTGATAAAGTGACAGTCGTTGGTGGCGATCAGTGGCACTTTATGTTTCTCGGAAAATTGCCGCAATACCTTGTTGACTATTTCCTGTTCTTCCAGGCCATGCCTTTGCAATTCCAGGTAAAAGTCGTCCCCAAAAATACCCAGGTACTCAAGCAATACCTTTTCTGCAACTTCCTCCCCTTTATTGAGAATGGTTTGCGGAATTTCTCCGCCAATGCAGGCAGAGGTGGCAATCAGGCCCTCGTGGTAACGAAACAGCAACTCCTTATCGATGCGTGCAGTATAATAAAAGCCCTCCAGGTACCCAAGGGAACATAGCCTGGATAAGTTTTTATAACCCTGCATGTTTTTGGCAAGCACTATCAGGTGATGTCCACTCCGGTCTTCCTTGCCTCTTTTTTCGTGCCGGCTGCCCTCTGCAACATAAATCTCGCAACCGATGATGGGTTTGATGCCAAGCTTGCGGGCTTTTTCAGTAAATACCAATACCCCGTACATATTGCCATGGTCTGTAATTGCCATGGCTTTCATGCCATCTTTGGCCGCTTTTTTTAACAAAAGATCTATGGCAGCTGCCCCATCCAGGATGGAATATTGTGTATGTACGTGTAAATGAGTGAATTCTATTTCCGGCATCCGCTTTGGTTTTGAACTTTAAAATTATACAAAATCGGGGGGAATTGTGGTGTTTTTTTCGTCAGAATCATTTTTTTATTCGAAAAAAAAAGCCGATATTTGCACCCTTGTTAAAATACCTGATTTATTTATCATTAAAACTTATTTCAATGCCAACAAAGATCAGACTACAGAGAAAAGGTAAAAAAGGACAACCCTTTTACCACCTGGTAGTTGCGGATGGTCGTGCACCCCGAGACGGAAAATTCATTGAGAGACTTGGCACTTACAACCCCCTGACCCACCCGGCTACCATTGAGATTAATTTTGAAAGGTCGCTGTACTGGGTACAAGTCGGGGCACAACCCACAGACACTGCACGCAGCATATTATCGAGCAAAGGCGTTATGCTTAAGCACCACTTGTTGAAAGGCGTAAAAAAAGACGCTCTGACAGAAGAACAGGCAGAAGAGAAATTCCAGGAATGGCTGAAAGAAAAACAGGAAAAACTGGAAAAAATGCGCAAAGATGCCGAGCTGACCGATAAAGACAAGACCAAACAACAGCTTGAAACCGAAAGAAAAATCAACGAGACCAGGGCCGCAGAACTATCCAAAAAACGAGCACAGGAGAGTCTTAAGGTAGCTAAGGATGCTGAAGCCCCAAAAGATGAGGCGGAAGCAACAGAAGAGGTTAAAGAAGAAAAGCCCAAGGCAGAAGAAAAAGCCGAAGTGGCTCCTGTAAAGGAAAAAGAACCTAAGAAGGAGGAAGAACCCAAGAAGGAGGAAGAACATAAGAAAGAGGAAGAGCCCAAGAAAGAGGAAGAACCCAAGAAAGAGGAGGAACCCAAGAAAGAGGAAGAACCCAAGAAGGAGGAAGAACCCAAGAAGGCGAAAGAACCCAAGAAGGCGAAAGAACCCAAGAAGGCGAAAGAAACTAAGAAGAAAGAACCCAAGGGCGAATAATACCTTCGAACCCACCCAACAGGATGAGAACAGAAGATTGTTATTATCTGGGGTATATTGTTAAGACCGCGGGGGTTGAAGGGGCCCTGATCGCCTCTTTTGAGGTGGATGACATACGAAACTACAAAGACCTGGAATCAGTTTTCATTCAAATAGAAGGAAAACTGGTTCCTTTTTTTATAGAAGACCTTCATTTCCGGTCCCAAAAAAACGAAGTCCTCATCCGCTTTGAAGACATCGATAGCATAGAGAAAGCCCGTCATTTATGCGACCACGATATGTATCTGAGCCTGGACCAGCTGCCTGAACCCAGTCGTGATGCATTTCATTATCATGATCTGAAGGGTTATAAAGCATGCGACAAACAGGGAAACTACCTGGGCAATATAGTAGAGATCCTGGATTATCCCGGAAACCCGGTTTTCCTTATCCATAAAGGACAACAGGAAATCATGATCCCGGTCAACGATGCCTTTATTCTGAAGATCCTACACAAAGAACGGCGTATTGACCTGAACCCCCCGGATGGACTGTTAGACCTCTATACCTGACCCCATAAAACCATGCCCCTTAAACCTTTAAAGTCTCCCCTTCCGTTTTGGCAATGGTTACGGCCCCGCATGTATCACTCCAGATATTCACGGAAGTCCTGAACATATCCAGGATACGCTCCACGGCCAGGATGAGTCCGATTCCTTCAAGGGGCATTCCCAACACAGACAGAATGATGGTAATTACCACAAGACCCGCCATGGGTACCCCGGCAGCACCTATGGATGCCAGCAATGCAGTAAACACCACGATGACCTGCTGCAAAAGGGTCAATTCAATGCCATAGGCCTGTGCAATAAACAATACCGATACACACTCATACAAGGCAGTGCCGCACATATTGACTGTTGCGCCAATAGGCAATACAAAACTGGTTACTTTTTTTGACACCCCGCTGTTCTGCTCCACGGCCTCCATGGCAAGGGGTAGTGTGGCGCTGCTGCTGGAGGTGGTAAAGGCCGTCAGCAGAGGTACGGTCATGGCTTTGAAATGCTTGCGGGGGTTCGCCTTGCCAATAAACCTGACGATCAGGGGCAGGACCAAAAAAGCATGAATGGATAAAGCAATGATTACTGTGAGCATATAAAGGCCCATGCGACTGAAAATATTGATCAGGTCGTGTGCCTGGTCGGCTACAATGCCCGAAACAATTCCGAATATACCCAGGGGAGCAAAGCGGATTACAAACATGGTAATACGCATCATTACTTCAAACACCGCATTAAATCCCTTTTCAAGGGGGTCCTTGTAGCGCGGACCCACCTGGGTAGCAAAAAAGCCGAATAAAATGGCGAAAAAGATTATGGACAGCATATCTGTTTCAGCCAGTGCCTGAAATATATTGGTGGGAATGATATTCATCAGGGTGTCTGCAAAATTCGAAGCACCCGCTTCCAGTACCACCCCTTCTTCGGTAAGTCCAAGATCAGCGCCTACACCAGGCCGCATGATATTTACAACAAACAAGCCGACCACGGAAGCCACCAGGCTGGTAGCGGCATAATACCCAAAAGTTTTGGCGCTCATCCTGCCCAGGTTCTGGGCGCTACCCAGGCCAAGTACACCAGCCACAATGGAAGAAAAAATCAATGGGGCAATGATCATTTGCAGGGCCCTGAGAAACAGATCGCCCATCCAGGTCACATACACCACATGATCCGTAAAAAAATAGCCAAATAAAACACTTAGAACAAGAGCTATGAGTATTTGCCAGTGGAGTTTGATTTTTTTCATGGACACACGGGATATTATTTATTTATTGATAAAATGGACGGGCAATATTACAAAAACAAATGAAATTATGCTAATGCAAGACTGTCATTGATGGATAGTGATCCATGCCATTTTGTCCGAAAGGCCGGGTCGCAATCCAAATGGTGTGCAATTTGTTGCCATCGATAATGAAATCAAATCATAGCGTTCATCATAAAGTTATAAAGACATATGCATTTCGACCGTTTGACCATAAAATCGCAGGAAGCCATTCAGCAAGCCCAGGAAATTGCCATGGGCTATCAGCATCAGGCCATTGAGAATGGACATTTGCTCAAAGGTATCCTGGCTGTTGATGACCATGTAACGCCTTATTTGCTAAAGAAAAACAACATCCCCATAAACAGGCTGCAGCAGGCGCTGGAACGTATCATCGGCAGCTATCCCAAAGTTGACGGCGGGGAGCCCTACCTGGCAGAATCGGCCAAAAAGACCCTGCAATCGGCCATGTCTAATCTCAAGAAGTTTGGCGATGAATTTATCTCTGTCGAACATCTTTTGCTGGGTATTTTGTCGGGTTCCGATAACACATCCCAGCTGTTAAAAGACAGTGGTTTGACCATGAAGGGCCTGAAGAACGCTATCAATGAGTTGCGCCAGGGTTCAAAGGTAGACAGCCAGTCGGCCGAGGAACAATTCAACGCACTGAATAAATACGCCAATAATCTGAACGACATGGCCTTGTCAGGCAAACTTGACCCGGTAATTGGCCGCGATGAAGAGATTCGCCGAATTTTGCAGATACTTTCACGGCGCACCAAGAATAATCCCATCCTGATCGGCGAACCCGGTGTCGGCAAAACGGCCATTGCAGAAGGCCTTGCCCACCGCATTATCAACGGTGATGTGCCGGAGAATCTGAAATCGAAAAAGATCTTTTCACTCGATATGGGCGCACTCATTGCCGGCGCAAAATACAAGGGCGAATTTGAGGAGCGCATCAAAGCCGTTGTAAAAGAAGTGGTGTCATCAGAAGGGGAATACATATTGTTCATTGACGAGATCCACACCCTGGTGGGTGCCGGTGCCGCCGGAGAAGGGGCCATGGACGCCGCCAACATCCTGAAACCTGCACTGGCCAGGGGTGAATTGAGGGCCATTGGCGCAACCACCCTCAAAGAATACCAGCGGTATTTCGAAAAAGACAAAGCCCTGGAACGGCGTTTCCAAACCGTGATCGTGGACGAACCATCCAAGCCGGATGCCATCAGCATACTCAGAGGCCTTAAGGAAAGGTATGAGACCCACCACCAGGTGAGGATCAAGGACGAAGCCATCATTGCCGCTGTAGACCTCTCTCACCGTTATATTTCTGATCGTTTTCTGCCAGACAAAGCTATTGACCTAGTGGATGAAGCTGCCTCGAAACTCAGGCTGGAAATGAACTCTGTGCCCGAGGAACTGGATGAGGCCGAACGAAAGATCAGGCAGCTGGAGATTGAGCGCGAAGCCATTAAACGCGAAAAGGACGAAGCCAAGCTTAAGCGGTTAAGCACTGTGCTGGCCAACCTTCATGAAGAAAAAAATAAACTGAAGGCCAGGTGGCAAAACGAAAAAGCCGTTGTGGATGAGATCCAAAAGCACAAAGCGTCCATCGAACAATACCGTTTTGCAGCCGAACAGGCCGAACGCAGCGGCGATTTCGGGAAAGTGGCTGAGCTGCGATACGGCCGGATAAAAGAAGCGGAAGGTAAGCTTCAGGATTTACACAAACAGCTGCAGGAAATGCAGGCAGACAGCGCACTGATCAAAGAGGAGGTCAGTGCCGAAGACATAGCCGACGTAGTGTCGCGCTGGACTGGTATTCCAGTGAGCCGCATGCTACAGAGTGAGCGGAAAAAATTGCTTCAACTGGAGCATGAGCTGCACAAACGCGTTGTAGGACAAGACGAGGCCATTAATGCCGTATCTGATGCCATTCGCCGAAGCCGGGCCGGTTTGCAGGACCCAAAACGTCCCGTTGGGTCTTTCATCTTTTTGGGTACTACCGGTGTGGGAAAAACTGAATTGGCAAAGGCCCTGGCAGCCTTTTTATTCAACGACGAAAATGCCATGGTACGCCTCGACATGTCGGAATACCAGGAAAGGCATGCAGTAAGCCGGCTTATCGGAGCACCGCCGGGGTACGTGGGTTATGAGGAAAGCGGGCAACTGACTGAAGCCGTCAGAAGGAAACCTTATTCGGTAGTATTGCTCGATGAAATTGAAAAAGCGCACCCGGATGTGTTTAACATCCTGCTACAGGTCCTGGAAGATGGCCGTCTTACCGATAATAAGGGTCGCACTGCCGATTTCAAGAACACCATCATCATTATGACGTCCAATGTGGGATCGGGGCTTATACAGGAGCGCATGGAAGCCATGACGGAAAAAAACAGGGAAGCCACCATAGATCAGTGCCGCGAAGAGGTTTTTGCCCTGTTGAAGCGCACTATACGGCCGGAGTTCCTCAACCGTATTGATGAAACCATCATGTTTAAACCGCTCACCAGGGAAGAGATCAAAGGGATTGTTGAATTGCAACTCCGGTTTGTAAAAGAGATGCTTCAAGAACACGAAATCAGCATAGAAGTTACCCAGAAAGCCCTTGATTGGATTGCTGATGCCGGTTTTGATCCACAATTTGGCGCCCGGCCCCTGAAAAGGGTCATCCAACGAAGCCTGTTGAACAAATTGTCTATGGAAATACTGGCTGACGAGCTAAAACCCAAGGATTCCGTTGTGGTGGACAGGGAGGGCGATGCCCTGACGTTTACAATCAGCTAAAAATTGCTACTTTTGACAAAAAGCTGACGTCTTGAATACTTCTCTCTTTATAGCCAGGCGAATGGGTGGTGCCGGCAAAGGCAAGGGCTTTGCCTCGCTGATTAAAAAGATAGCCATTATCAGCATTTCGCTCGGGCTGGCCGTGATGATTATTTCCATGGCAGTGGTAACCGGTTTTCAGAACGAAATCCGCGATAAGGTGATTGGCTTCGGGGCCCACGTTCAGATCACCAACTTTGACTACAATGTTTCTTTTGAGCCACAACCCATCAGCAGCCAGCAAGACTTTCTTGATGATGTTCAGGAACTGGACGGGGTAAGGCATATCCAGGTCTTTGCCACCAAACCCGGCATCATAAAAACTGATGATGACATCCACGGGATTATTTTCAAAGGAGTCGGGCCGGATTTTGACTGGTCGTTTTTTTCAGACCGTCTGGTCGATGGGACAATCCTGACCATGGACGATACACTCCGGTCAGAAGAAGCCTTAATATCCCGCCTGGTTTCCAGGCGACTGCAACTGAATACCGAAGATGACCTTTTCATATACTTTATTCAGGATCCCCCGCGAATCAGAAGGCTTAGCATTGCCGGGATTTACGACACAGGTCTGGAGGAACTGGACAGATTGTTTGTGCTGGGTGATATCAGGCATGTTCAACGGTTAAATGACTGGGAGCCCGATCAGATCGGTGGTTTTGAGATCCTGGTGTCGGGTTATGATGCCATTCCCGGGGTGTCTGCCGCAATTATTGACCTCCTGCCCTATCATCTTGATGCCAAAAGCATCCGGCAACTCTACCCGCAGATCTTTGACTGGCTCTCACTACTCGACATGAATGTATATGTGATCATTGTGCTGATGATATTGGTTGCCGGCATCAACATGGTTACCACCCTGCTGATTTCCGTTATGGACAAAACAAATGCCATCGGCATTTTGAAGGCCGTGGGCGCCGATAATACAATGATACGAAAGGTGTTTCTGTATCATGCGGGCATGCTGATATCCAAAGGGCTTTTGTGGGGAAATCTGATTGGAATCCTGGTATGCATTGTTCAGGGCCATTGGGGGCTGGTCACCTTATCGCCTGAATCGTATTATGTATCAGAAGTACCGGTAAATCTGCAATGGAGCCATATCGTATTGCTCAATGCCGGGACTTTTATCTTGTCCATGGCCATGCTGATAGTCCCTTCATACATTATCACAAAGATTTCACCGGTGCGGGCGATCATCTTCAGATAGGTTTCAACAACCGGATCAGAAAACCAAAATCCCAAGGGAAATAATATACGAGCGCTGCCTGGAGTCAAACTCAAACTGCTCGTTACCGATCACAACGCTATCGCCAAATTTACTCAGATTGTCTTCGAACCGGAAATCCAGCATCAGATTGCCAAACTTCAGGCCGGCTATTGCCTGGTAACCTATGGTGGCAGTATTATAATTTATGGACAGGTTTTCAATGTGTTCCCGGGTATTATCCAGTAAAATGGACGCCACCGGGCCAATGCCCACATGAATAGGTCCAAATTGAATGCCTGCATGCAAGGGGATCTTCAGGTGACTGAATTCCTGGGTAAACTCCGATGTACCTCCTGTTCCGCTAGGTTCATTAACGGCCATTTTCTGGCCGGTTTCGGTATACAACAATTCAGGTTGAAAAAATATATTGCCCAGCATCAGCCGTCCGAATACGCCAAAATGAAAGCCGGTATAGGAATCTGGCAATAATTCCAGATTTACAAGACCGCCATCCGTTTTTGTACCAATAAAAGAGAAATCATCCGCCGAAGGCACCGACGAAAAATTTAACCCCCCGCGAATTCCAATTCCAATTCCAATGCCC
This sequence comes from Bacteroidales bacterium, assembly GCA_003567205.1. Classification (GTDB taxonomy): domain Bacteria; phylum Bacteroidota; class Bacteroidia; order Bacteroidales; family UBA7960; genus PUPG01. Next base: position 50,222 of record PXAA01000046.1, on the reverse strand, counting down.
GAGGCATACGATTGGGTGACGGCAAGTATACAAACCGCCGCGATGGTCATCCAAATAATTTTTTTCATAGCACATTTTTTTGCAGTTTAAAACCAGAAATAATCAGGCCTCTCTAAGGATTTTCACCTTTTCTTTCAAAACGGCAATCTCGTTGTGGGCCCGCTCGATCTTTTTCTCAAATTCTGCCTTCAGGATATCTGCCTTTTTGCTCGAAGCGAAGAAGCCGATATTGTTCTCCAGGACCTTGATATCCGCTTCCAGGCCTTTGATCTTGTTGTTCAGAATATTACGCTCTTTCTGGATGATATTCCCGGCATTGGGTATATTCTTCAGGTTTTCAATCTTAGACTGGAATGATAAGGTGCTTTTGATTTTTTTGCTGATGTTCAGCACTTCAAACTGTTGGTCAATGGCCTTTCTGAACTCAAGCTGCACTTTGTCTTTCTGTTTAATGGGCACATGACCGATTTCCATCCATCGACGCTGAAAATCTTTCAGGATATCCAGGTTCTTCTTGTTGTCGTCTGTGTATTTATACGTTTTGATCTCCTCAATGAGAACCATTTTCTTATTAAGGTTTTCGTCCTGTTTTTCGCCAATATTGGCAAAATGCTCTGATTTCCTGTTGAAAAAGGCATCGCAAGCCTGCCGGAAGCGTTTCCAGACCTTGTCAGAAAATTTGGCCGGCACAGGCCCTATCTTCTTCCATTCCTGCTGAAGGTGTATGAGGCCCTCTGTAGTTGCACGCCAGTCCTCACTGTCTTTTAACGCCTCGGCCTGCAAACAGAGATTCAGTTTCTGGTTATAATTATCTTTTTGCTGGTCCTTATATTTCCTGAAAAACTCTTTTTTATTGGAAAAGAAAGTATCCAGCGAAGTACGGAACCTGTTCCACACTTCATTATTTACTTTTTTGGGTGCAAACCCAATGGTCTTCCAAATCTTAAAAAGTTCATTGATTGCATCTGTTTGCTCCTGCCACTGGCGGGGCGTATTGGGATCAATGGCTATGATCTCTTCGGCTTTTTCACACAAGACCAGTTTGGCCGCATAATTCTTATTTTGTTCCTCGCGCAGGCTCTCATAATGATCCTGGCGTCTTTTATTCAGTTTGTCAGTAGCCGCCTTGAATCGCTCCCAGATCTCATCCTTTTTATCCTGGGTCACCGGGCCAGTTTCCTTCCAGGCCTCGTGGAGCTTCTGAAGTTGCTGAAAAGACCTGGTAACAGATGATTCCAGCAATAGTTCTTCTGCCTTTTCGCATAAGGCAGTCTTGGCTTCCAGGTTCTTTTTCAGATCCAGGTCTTTAAGCTCTTTGTTGATATTTACCTTATCAAAGAACTTCTCTACCAGGAAATGATAATTATTCCATAATGTCCCCTTTGCCCCTCTTGGAACGGGCCCTACAGCGCGCCAACGGTCCTGCAGTTCGTTAAACTGGTCATAGGTCTTCTTCAGTTCTTCTTCTGAGTCAATCAATTGGCGCAATGCTTCGAGAATATCCTCCTTAACTTTCAGGTTATTCTGCATCTCGGCCTCCAGCGCCTTATCGAATGCAGCTTTTTTCTCCTTATAAACTGAAAATGCCGCATCAAACCGCTCAGTCAGGGGATCTGCAGCCGTCTCTTCGCCTTCTTCTGCGGTGCCTTTACCTAATTTTTGCTCATAAGAGGCCATATTTTCGTCCCGGAGCAATTTGCGATAGGCAAGCTTGATGAAACCAATATGCCTTCTTATATGGCTTACATCCTCGCTCATAACAAGCGCCTCAATGGTGCTCACCAGTTCTTCCCGCCCCATGGCACCATAATTTTCCGTAAGCGTATCGCTGTCTTCCAGAGCCGGGTCCGGAGTATTTTCCGGTGCCGCGGCGGGTTCGGGCTGTTGTTCCGCAGGTGGTTCCTCCGCAGGTGTCTCCGCAGGGCTTGCTTCCGAAGGTTCTTCAATGGCCACAGCGGGTTCGGGCTGTTGTTCGGCAGGGGTTTCTTCTGATTTTTCTTCCGGAGGGCTTGATTCGATTTTTTTATCTTGTTCCAGGGCCTTATCATCGGCCAGACGCTCCTCCCCAACAGCTGCCTGATTTTCCTTGGCTTTGGGGTCCAGTTGTTCCTTGTTTTCCATTAAAAAAAATTTCAGTTACTAATTAAAGTCAAGAAGCATGTCTTCGCTATATAAACACTATTCATAGTGTGAACGCCCAATATAACCGGGCATGTGTTTGCAAACATCTGATGCAATTATTCTTTACAAAAATAGAAATAATTTTAAGGGTACCATATCATTTTCAGGCTATTTCCCATAAAACCAGGTATTATATCCTGTCCATGGCCTGCGCAAGGTCGCTGATAATATCCTCCACATTCTCAATACCCACCGAAAACCTTACCAGACCATCAGTGATGCCCGATCGCTCACGGGATGCCTTGTCCATTTTTGAATGGGTCATGGAAGCAGGATGCTGTATGAGGGTTTCAACGCCCCCCAGCGACACTGCAAGGATACAAAGCTTCACATTATCCATCAATGTCTTACCTGCCCGCAACCCGTCTTTCATCTCAAAGCTGATTATGGCGCCCGGACCGGCCATTTGTTTGCGTGCCATTTCATATTGTGGATGGGAAACAAGACCGGGATATTTGACCCATTTCACCTTGGGATGCCCTTCCAGAAACTGAGCAATATGCATGGCATTTTCCTGCGACCTGTCAATCCGGACAGACAAAGTCTTTAAACCCCTGATTACCATATATGCCTGATGTGGATCCATATTGCATCCCAGATTGATCATCACCGGACGCAACTGCTCATCCATGGATTTATCCTTGCTGACAATGATGCCGCCCACAATGTCAGCATGCCCGTTAAGAAACTTTGTAATGGAATGAAACACCACATCAAAACCGTAATCAATGGGTTTCTGGAGGTAGGGGCTGCAGAAGGTGTTGTCTGCCACGGTGATCAGCTTATGTTCTTTGGCAATTTTAACCACTTCTTCAAGGTCGGTAATGTCCATGGTAGGATTGGCAGGGGTTTCAATATACAGCATCCGCGTATTGGGTCTGATGGCCTTGCGAATGTTCTCCGGGTCACTGGTATCAATATAAGTAGACTCTATCCCGAATTTGCTGTAATGTTTTTCCATGACCACCCGCGAAGGACCATATACTGCTGCTGTGCTGATCATATGGTCGCCCTGTTTTAAAAATGCACTGTAAATGGTATTTACGGCCCCCATCCCCGAACTGGTGGCAATGCCCCGGTATCCGTTCTCGAGCTCTGCAACCAGTTTCTCCAGAGAGTCAATGGTCGGGTTATTCAGGCGGGTGTAAATATAACCGTCCGATTCGCCCGCAAAACAGGCAGCCCCATGGTCGGCACTCTTAAATTTAAAAGTACTCGTCTGGTAAATGGGTACAGTGGCACTCCCAAACTGATCATCAAACATTCCGGCGTGTATAAGCTTCGAGTCAAAGCCCAGGTTTTTGGTATCCATAAAATTATGTTTTAAAATTATTAAACTGCATTTTCAGAAGGTTTCCATATCGAGCATCACCAGGGTACAGTCTTCGATGCATTCTATACCAGCATGCATAGCTTTTTCCTCCAGAACCCGGTTATAGGTCCCCGGATTAAAAATTATGCGCTTCGGACGAAGAGAAATAATATAGTCAAGGTATTTTTCCTGATTGGCGGGGCCTACATACAGGCTTACCGTGTGTATATCTTCAAGCGGTGGATTGCCTGTGAGCACCTCCACGCCCTCAATGATGGTTTCCCGTTTGCCAATCGCAATAACTTCCTTGTCATATGCACGAAGGCGTTTTACTGCTTTGTTCGAATACCTTAAAGGATTCGGACTGGCCCCTATTACCATTGTCTTCATTTGTCAGAGTTTATTTTTTTCCTGCAACTTGTCTAAAAACCACGACGGTGCGGCGCATGGGCGGCCGTTTTCCTTCTTCAGAAAGGCAAGCACCGTATAGCCCTTGTTCAGTATAACACCATCATCGTTGTAAATTTCGTAATCGAAATGCATGCGCGAAGTTGGCAGCTCAGGAACGATTGTTTTGATCGTCAGCAGATCATCATAGCGTGCCGGGCGGATATATTTGATTTTCATATCAACAATGGGCATAACTACCCCCTTCTCTTCCATATCCTTGTAAGACATTCCCAGTTGGCGCATGGCATCGGCCCTGCCCACTTCATAATACTGGGGGTAATTGCCATAATAGGCAAATCCCATCTGGTCCGTTTCTGCATAGCGGACCCGTAATTGGGTCGTAGAAGAAAACATAGTATTCGGTTTTGTTGAATAGTTACTTCAAGTCACGGGATTACCTTCGGTGAATTCGTAAAATGCTCAGTCCATTACTTACGTTCAGGATGAAAACCCCAAACTCCAAACTCCAAACCACGAGGCGCACCGCGCCGTACCTATCATCCTGACTTGCCGTGACATTGTTTGTACTTTTTACCGCTGCCGCACGGACACGGCTCATTGCGACCCACTTTTTTCTCCACCCTGACCGGTTGCGCCTTCTCTCCGCTGCTGCGGCCACCGGGCAGGTCACTACGCCCGGTTTGCAGCTTGCTCATATCGGTACGTTCCTGCTCCGTGCCCCGTTGTATCTGTGCAGGGTCCCTTACCGGCAGGCGTGCCTTGCCAAGGAATGCAATAATGTCTTTATTGACCTTTTGGATCATCCGTTTAAACAATTCAAATGACTCAAACTTGTATATCAGAAGCGGGTCTTTTTGCTCGTACGCAGCCCCCTGGACCGATTGTTTCAAATCGTCCATTTCACGTAAATGTTCTTTCCAGGAATCGTCAATAATTCCCAGGGTAATTCCCTTTTCCACGGACAGAGACACCTCACGGCCATTGGTTTCATAGGCCTTTTTAAGGTTTGCAATCATATTCAGGGTCTTCATGCCGTCGGTGATCGGAATGGCTATGTTCTGGTATTTCTGTGCGGCCTTTTCATACACCTCCTTGATAACAGGAAAAGCCGTTTCAGCTATCTGCTCATTCTTTCGCTTGTAAGACTCAATCGCTTTTGCATATAAAATATCATTGAGTTTCTCCACTTTTCCTTCCAGAAACTCCTGTTTGCTGAAAGGGGTTTCAACGCCAAATGTGCGCAGGAGTTCAAAGGTAAAGCCGTCGTAATCCCCCATTTCCTGATACTCTATGATCATTTGTTCACAGGTATCATACATCATATTGGCGATGTCAACAGCCAGGCGATCGCCAAACAAAGCATTGCGGCGCTTTTTATAGATCACCTCGCGCTGTGCATTCATCACATCATCATATTCCAGGAGGCGTTTGCGGATACCGAAGTTGTTTTCCTCCACTTTTTTCTGGGCACGTTCTATCGACTTGGTGATCATCGAATGCTGAATCACTTCCCCTTCTTTCAGACCCATCTTGTCCATCAGTGAAGAAATCCTTCCGGAGCCGAATACACGCATCAAATCATCTTCAAGAGACACAAAGAACTGGGATGATCCCGGGTCGCCCTGGCGGCCGGCCCGGCCGCGTAATTGCCGGTCTACCCTTCTTGATTCATGCCGTTCCGTACCTAATATAGATAAACCACCAGCCTCACGCACACCAGGCCCCAGCTTGATATCCGTACCACGTCCTGCCATGTTGGTGGCAATGGTCACAGTACCTGCCTGGCCGGCCTCCTTCACCACCTGGGCCTCCTTTTGATGCTGCTTGGCATTCAATATGTTATGCCGGATATTCCGTAGTTTAAGCATGCGGCTGAGCAACTCGGAGGTTTCCACGGATGTTGTACCGACCAGTATAGGGCGGCCTGCATTCACCAACTGGCTGACCTCATCAATGATGGCATTGTATTTTTCACGCTTGGTCTTATATATCAGATCCTCTCTGTCTTCCCTGATCACCGGGCGATGCGTGGGTACAACAACCACATCCAGCTTGTAGATGTTCCAGAATTCACCTGCTTCTGTTTCGGCCGTTCCCGTCATCCCGGCCAGTTTCCGGTACATACGGAAATAATTCTGCAGTGTAATGGTGGCATAAGTCTGGGTAGCTGCCTCAATCCTGACGTTTTCCTTGGCTTCTATGGCCTGGTGCAGGCCATCGGAATAACGCCGCCCTTCCATGATCCGGCCCGTTTGTTCATCTACAATCTTGACTTTGTTGTCCATGATGACGTATTCGGTATCCTTCTCAAAAAGGGTATAGGCCTTGAGCAACTGATTGATAGTATGTACCCTTTCGCTTTTCACCTGAAAATCTCCCAGCACCTGGTTTTTCTTTTCCAGTTTTTCTTCGGCCGGCAAACTGGACTTTTCAAGTTCTGCCATCTCAGAGCCGATATCAGGCAGGATAAAAAATCCCGGGTCGTCTGTCTGGCTTGTGATCAGGTCAATCCCTTTTTCGGTAAGCTCAATGGAGTTATTTTTTTCCTCAATGACAAAATAGAGTTCGTCATCGATGATATGCATGTGTTTGCTCTGCTCCTGCATATAAAAATTCTCTGTCTTTTGCAGGATGGTTTTCATGCCCGGTTCCGAGAGGAATTTAATCAGGGCCTTGTTTTTTGGAAGGCCCCGGTGCGCACGGAGCAGGAGTTCTCCTCCTTTTTTCTCATCGGGCTCCCCTTCTTTGGGTGTAAGAAGCTTTCTGGCTTCTGCCAACACATTGGTTACCAGCATGCGCTGTACACTGTAAAGCTTCTCCACTTTTGGTTTCATCTCGTGGAACTCATGCTTTTCGCCTTGCGGGGTCGGACCGGAAATGATCAGCGGTGTACGTGCATCGTCGATCAGCACCGAGTCTACCTCGTCCACGATAGCATAATTCAGCTTTCGCTGTACCAGCTCTTCCGGATTACGAGACATATTGTCGCGCAGGTAATCAAAGCCAAATTCATTATTGGTCCCGTAGGTCACATCGGCCTGGTAAGCTGCCCGTCGTTCTGGCGAATGCGGGGTATGCTTATCAATGCAATCAACTTTCAATCCGTGAAATTCAAACAGCATACCCATCCATTCCGAATCCCTTTTGGCCAGGTAATCATTCACGGTAACAATATGCACCCCTTTTCCGGATAAGGCATTCAAGTATACCGGCAAGGTAGCCACCAGGGTCTTGCCTTCACCCGTGGCCATTTCGGCGATTTTACCCTTATGCAGATGAATGCCCCCGATCAGCTGTACATCGTAATGCACCATATCCCAGGTAATCATATTACCACCGGCCATCCATTGGTTCCTGTAAGAGGCTTTATCACCCTTGATCTCAATGTTCGGGCGTAAGGCAGCCAGCTCCCTGTCATAATCATTGGCAGTAACCAGCATTTCTTCGTTTTCTTTAAAACGGCGGGCCGTTTCCTTTACCACAGAAAATGCCTCAGGTATAAGTGTTTCGAGGAGTTCTTCCGATTTCTCATTCTGCCGGTTGTCGAGCTGGTCAATCTGCTCATATATATGCTCTTTCTCCTCCACATCGATGTCGTAATTGGTCTCCAGGTATTCCTGCAAGGTATCAATCTGCCGCTGTTCCTCAGCAATATGTTTGGCGATACGCTCCCTAAATTCCAGGGTTTTGGCCCGCAACTGGTCATTGTCGAGCAGTTTTATCTCTTCATACGCCTGCAGGGTCTTATCAAGCAGTCCCTTGATTTCCCTGAAGTCCCGTTCGGCCTTACTGCCAAATACTTTCTTTATTAAATTGAGCATAAGGGCTTAATTTTTGGAAAAGCAAAGTTAATCAAATCTGGCCAGATTTAACAGCCGGATTTTCAATAAAAAACCGGCACAAGGCCGGCATTTTTATGTTTGAAATAAGATATGGGAAGCCTAATATTCGTCTTCATGAAAAAAGAAGTCATCTTTGGTGGGATAATCGGGCCAGATATCCTCAATGCTTTCATATACATCACCTTCATCCTCAATTTCCTGAAGATTCTCAATTACTTCCATGGGTGCCCCCGAACGTAAGGCATAATCAATCAATTCTTCCTTGGTGGCAGGCCAGGGCGCATCTTCCAGTTTGGATGCCAGCTCTAATGTCCAATACATATCGTAATGGGTTGGTTTTTTTTGCAAAAGTATATTTTTTTATCATTTAGGCAACAATTATTTTTTAGATTTGGTTTATGCTTTACCAATTTTTCTGTAAGCCTGTAATTTCTTATTAACTTCGCATATTAAAGTAGCCTAATGGGAGCGAATATTAAGATAAAAAACAAAAAAGCGGCTTTTGAGTATTATTTGCTGGAAGAATTTTCAGCCGGTATTGTGCTTACGGGTACGGAAATTAAATCCATCCGGGCGGGCAAAGCCAGCCTGAATGAGGCATATTGTGCTTTCAGTGGTCACGAACTGTTTATAAGAAATATGCATATTGCCCCATACTCCCATGGCACCTACAATAATCACGAACCCAAACGGGAGCGAAAGCTCCTGCTCACTGCGCGGGAACTCCGCAAATTGAAAACCCGCATCGAAGAGCGCGGATTCACCCTTGTTCCCATATTGCTCTATATCAACGAAAAAGGACTGGCCAAAGTGGACATAGCCCTGGCCCGTGGAAAGAAAATGCACGATAAACGGGATACTCTGAAGCAAAAAGACATACAGCGCGAAATCGACAGAAGCAATATCTGATCTCCCCCTGCTCAGGGATAGCTGATAATAAAACTATCCAGAAAGCCCTCATCCCGCATAACACTGCGGAGTTGAACGGCCTGCTCCCTTTGCCTGAAATTCCCCACAGAAATTTTATACAAAATCCCGTCATCTTCATGGACTACCTGTATAAAGAGGGGAAAGCCAAATTTTTCGGAAATGCTGTAACTGATCTCTTCTACCTGGTCGGGATTGGCTAAAATGGCAATCTGAACACCGATCCCGGAAGGTTCTACCTCCTGCAACGAAGCGTCGTAAAAACCTTCGGCCAAATCCCTGAGATCAGGTTGCACAGGCTCTCTATCATGGGTTTCCTGTGCTTCCAAGGCCTCACGGACTTCAATGACCTCACGCAGGGCTGCATTGCTCAATTCCATAAAATACGCAGCCTGCCCTGCCTTGTCCGGATCCAGCCTGATGGCGGTCCTGAAGTCGTCCAGGGCTCTTGAATATTCCTGCAGTTCATAATACGCCAGCCCTCTGTAATAATACGCCTCAGCATGCAGTGAGTCCAGGCCAATGGCCCTGTTAAACCATTTCAGGGCTTCTTCAAAGTCCTGATCTATACCTTTGCGGACACCTTCACTAAAGGCTTCCCTGGCCTGCCTGGCCTGGCGGCTGACGGGCTGGGAAACAAGCGCCGGGGCAATTGCCAATAACAAAACAAACAATATGATCTTCATATGCCGAACACATTGTTATCAATAGCGGATGTTGAACTCATTAAAGGTATCATCTTCTATGATCCGCATGGCTTTCTGATAGGCCTCATCGAACTGCATGACCACCTGGATATATGCAGCAAAGTCAAAGAGGTTGCGGGCAATCAGCCCTTTGAGCTGATTTTTCATGTATAAAACGGCATCCTCTTTTTGTTCTTCGTCGCCAGGTGTCAGCCCCTGTTCCTTTGCATAGGCATACATTTCGTCCATCAGGGCCTCATCTACCTGGAAATTTTCCAGATAAGCCTGCATATCGGGGTAGTTTCCTGACAAGGCAGTGCGGTTCCTGTTGGTATATTCGATACCAAAATTGTTCAATGTGCCGCGACGCAAAAGCCTGGAATAAAAATCGGATACCCTGTTGGTATCGAGGGGGATGAAAAAATCGGGCATGATGCCGCCACCGCCATATACCACACGTTTATTGTGTTTGGTAAAGTGCTTCAGGGAGTCCGGAAAAATGATGTTTTCCGGACTAATCAATTCGCCGGACGACAGACGTTCTGACAGATCTTTATAGTATTCTTCCGCCCCTTCATCGTAAGGCTTCTGAATACTCCTGCCCGTTGGCGTATGGTACTGTGCCGTGGTCAGCCGGATGGCCGATCCGTCAGGCAGCTCAAAGGGGCGCTGAACCAGGCCTTTGCCAAAAGAACGGCGCCCTATAAGAAATCCCCTGTCCCAATCCTGGATAGCCCCGGCAAGGATCTCACTGGCAGAAGCGCTTCCTTCATTGATCAGCACTACCACCTTGCCATTTTTGAAATTGCCCCTGAAGGTGCTTTTAAACTCCTGCCTCGGGGCAGCGTGCCCCTCGGTGTATACGATCATCTGGTCACGATCCAGGAACTGGTCTGTCAAATCAATGGCTACATCCAGGTAACCGCCGGAATTGTAGTTCAGATCCAGAATCATGTGTTTCATGCCCTGGTCTGTTAGTATTTGGCTGGCCTCACGGTATTCGCGCATGGTTGTACGGGCAAAACGGTTTAGTTTAATATAGCCGATTTCAGGCGTTGCCATGAAAGCCGCATCCACCGAATTGATCGGGATGCGGTCGCGTGTAATGGTAAAATCCAGCAACTCGCTGAAACCCACACGGAAAATTGCCACATCAACCTGTGAACCGCGCTCACCACGCAACCTGTCCTGCACGTATTGATTGTTGACCCTGGAACCATGCGCCGTTTCACCATCTATCCTGATGATCTTGTCGCCGGGCCTCAACCCTACTTTTTCGGAGGGGCCGCCCGGAATGGGGCTGACAACCACAATGGTGTCATTGATCAGGTTAAACTGTATGCCAATGCCCTCAAAACTTCCCTCCAGGGATTCATTGGCACGGCGCAGTTCATCGGCCGATAAATAGACGCTATGGGGGTCCAGTTCGTTTAGTATGCCCCTGATGGCATCCTCCACCAGTTTTTCATCTTCTAATTTTTCTATATAGGCAAACTCAATGAACTGCAATGCCCGTTGCAACTTCTCCATCTGCGCCTGACTGACCTGCGATAAGGCCGGCAGAGTGGAAAATAAAAAGAAAACCGCTGTCAGTATAACCGTACGATATATGCTAAAATGTTTCATTTTGTGTTTTGTTCTTACAGAATATTTAATAAAACTATGCGTACTTTTGTTTTTATTTACAAAAATAAGGCCAAAATCCAGGCCTCAGTCAATATTACAGAACTGGAGCAGGATATTTTATACAAAGGTACGAAAAAGCAGGAAAAGGGACGTTTTCTGATCAGTCTCATATATCCTGTTGCTTTTGTGGTTGTACTTTGGATCGTTAAGTTGACAGAGGTGTTGTTCGATCTGGGTTTTTCCACGTATGGCATTTTTCCGCAAACGGCTTCAGGCTTATGGGGCATTGCTCTATCACCATTTATTCACGGTAGTTTCTCGCACCTGGTATCCAATTCCCTGCCATTGCTTGTGCTGGGTACGGCCTTGTTTTACTTTTACCGCGAAATTGCCCTGAAGGTAAGCCTTTACGGCTGGCTGATCACCGGCCTGTGGGTATGGATCGTTGCAAGACCTTCATTTCATATCGGTGCTTCAGGCCTTTTGTACAGCCTGGCTGCTTTTTTGTTTGTCAGCGGTATCATCCGCCGCCATCCGCGGCTGATGGCCTTGTCATTGCTGGTGACATTCCTTTACGGTGGAATTGTATGGGGTATTTTTCCCATCAGGGAACACATTTCGTGGGAATCACACCTGATGGGTATGTTGTCGGGCATTTTGCTGGCCCTGTTTTTCAAAAAACATGGTCCGCAGCGGCCGCTATACTCCTGGGAACTGGAAGAAGAATCCCTGGCAGAGGAAGAAGAAAGCTTTTCAGAGGAAGAAAACCAGGCTGAGGGCCATGATGGCCATTCCGGCCGTCAGTCCATAGAGTGACAGGTGTGGCTCTCCGTACTCCCTGGCGGCCGGCAGCAGGTTGTCAATGGAGATAAAAACCATAATGCCGGCCACAAAGGCAAACAGGAAACCAAAAACGGCATCGTTCATAAAGGGCATCAGGATAAAGAAACCCACCAGTGCACCAAGGGGTTCGGCCAGGCCGGAGAGGAAGCTGTAACAAAAAGCTTTCCGGCGGCTTCCGGTGGCATGATGGATGGGTACCGATATGGCGATGCCTTCGGGAATATTGTGAATGGCAATGGCAATGGCAATGGGCAGGCCAAGCTTCAGATCATGCAATGCCGCCAGAAAGGTTGCCAGGCCCTCTGGAAAATTGTGAATGGCAATGGCAATGGCGGACATCATGCCCATGCGGTACAGCTTTTTATTTTTTTCCGCCTCCTGGTCATGGATGCGCTCCACTCTTTTAAGTTCGTGGGGGTTCTCAAATGCAGGGACCAGTCTATCAATGACGGCAATCAGGATAATGCCGGAAAAAAAGGCAATTACTGTTATCAAATAACCTGTTTGCACCCCCAGTTCCTGCCCAAGGATTTCTTTTGCCTTGGGAAAAATCTCTACAAATGACAAGTATATCATTACCCCGGCGGAAAAACCCAGGGCAATGGACAAAAACTTGGTATTGGTGCGTTTGGCAAAAAAAGCAATGGCACTGCCAATACCGGTAGAAAGCCCGGCAAAAAGCGTAAGGCCAAACGCGATCAATACCTGCTGTGTGCTGATAATGGATTCTGACATAAGACAGCTTTAAGAACGTGTAACAAAATCTTCCAGACTTTGTTCCTGAAAATATTTCTTAAATTGTGCGGTTACGTCCCGCACCAAGCCATCCACGAGGCATTTGTTGAAAGGACAGATTTTGCGATCGAGGGGGCATTCGGGCAGGTCAATCTTGCCCTCAATGGCCTCATAGATTTCCAGAATGGTGATCTGATCAGCCGGCTTGCTAAGGACAAAGCCTCCGTTGGGGCCCCTTACGGACTTCAGGAAATTGTATTTGACCAGTTGCTGAAGCACTTTGGCCAAGTGGTTTCTTGAAGCACCCATTTCTTGTGCGATGCTATTCACATTTACGTGATTCTTTGTTTTGGCAATCAACACCATGGCATGCAATGCCAGGGATGCGGCCTCTGAAAAATGAACCAGTTTTGCCATACATTTTAATTTGAGGTTAAAAAACCATTTTCTGTACTTTCACCCCATCCAGCGCCCATAATTCATTTTCGAGGCGAATGCATTCATCCTGGTTGCCCGTAAGCTCCAGAATGATGAGCCCGCAACTGGCGCAATCGGGCAAATCCAGGGTATGCAATCCCAGGCGTGTCCTGATGGAACACCCATATTTGGTAAGGATTTCCTGTAGCTTTTGGGCCGCCTGTGTCCTGGTTTCTACTAAAACACCTAATACTCTGATTTCAGCCATTTCAGGTAAATTTACTTAAACATATAATCAAACTTCATTTTTTTGATCTCCACCCCGCCAATTTGCGCCAGGTCTTCCTGAAGTTCTTCCCACTGGTCGGGATTGCCCTGAAGGACCAGCAAAATGGTCCCCACCCGGCTGCAAACATTGTCTGAAAGTTCATGAAAACCCAGGCGGGTTCTGATCACGTCTGCATGTTTGGTAAGCACCTCTTGTGTGCGGCCGGCTTCCTTGATCCGGTCGAATACCAAAATGCCAAGAATCATGGTCTGTTGCATAATCTATCGTTTTTAAAAATACAAGTCCCTGTTTCCGGATTTGATCTCTCCGATCTTTTCCCTGAGTTTGGCCACCTTTTGTTCCCGCTCCAGTTCCCTGACCTTGTCGTCAATGAGCTTATAGCCAGCTTTTCTGCTCTCTTTACCGGCATAGTCCTCCAGGTATTCGGCCAGTGTAAGCAAAGCGTTGGGCGTACAATACCTTTTGATAAAACCCGGTACGGAAAACTCCATGAAATGCTCACCGGTGCGCCCCAAGCGATAACATGCCGTACAGAAAGACGGGATGTATCCCGACCTGATCAGTTCATCCATGATTTCGCCCAGCGACCTGTTGTCGTTGATCTGGAACTGCCCCTTGCTTAAATCCTGTTCATCATGCTTTCCTTTGGAATAACCGCCCAACTCAAGATTGGTGCCACCATCAATCTGCGACACCCCCAAACGCAGGATCTGGTCGCGGACATGGGCGGGCTCGCGGGCGGTGAGTATCATGCCGGTATAAGGCACAGCCAGCCGAAGAATAGATACCAGGCGCACAAATTCATCGTCATTGACCAGTTGGCTTTTATCAACGTCGAGCGACATGGCATTCTGGATCCTGGGGAAAGAGATTGTATGCGGACCCACATTGTAGACCGCTTCAAAGTGGTTTGCGTGACGAACCAGCCCCATCACTTCAAAACGCCAATCGTAAAGCCCGAACAAAGCGCCGATACCCACATCGTCAATACCGGCTTCCTGCGCCCTGTCGAGCGAGGTCAAACGCCATTCGTAATTTCTTTTGATACCACCCAGATGGGCCTTCTTATAGGTGGGTTCATGATATGTTTCCTGAAATACCTGGAAGGTCCCGATACCGGCATCCTTGATGGTACGAAAACCCGGTATGTCAAAGGGCGCGGCATTGATGTTTACCCGCCTGATTTCACCGTTTTTATGTTTAACGCCATACACAATCTTTACGGTCCCGGCGATGAATTCGGCCGAGTATTTGGGATGTTCACCATAAACCAGGATCAGCCGTTTATGGCCCTGATCAATCAGTGCTATGGTTTCGGCGATCAATTCTTCCCCGCTCAGGGTAATGCGTTTGACCCCTTTGTTGGAAGTGCGAAAACCGCAATACTGACAATTGTTCGTGCACAAATCGCCCACATACAGGGGTGCAAACAGCACAATACGCTCACCATACACTTTCTCTTTAAGCAACCGGGCCCCTTCCTTGATCTCTTCAATCAATTCAGGGTCTGTGGCATTGATCAACACTGCGGTTTCCTCAAGAGAAAGGCGTTTTTTGTCGAGCGAAGCCCGGATCACCTCACGCACCCGCTGTTTGTCTGCCCGTGTATTATTGATAAAATCCCAGATCTCAGCGGCATCAATGAAAGGCGTCATGCGCTTGTCCGCAATTCGATATTTCTCAGGGTGGTAAATCATTATTTAATCATTTGCGATAGCCAATACAAAAATAGACAATATTTAAACAAAAAAGTAATTTAAATGCTAAAATACCGGAAAGAATCATATGCGTATTTCCAAACCGTCATGGGCCAGAAAAACATTATCAGGCAGATCCCGGCTTACCTCCTCATGAATACCCATAAAATGGCTCAGGTGGGTAATATAGGCCTGCTTCGGATTGACCTCTCCGATCACCTGCAATGCTTCATCGAGCGAAAAGTGGGAGATATGCTTTGACTTTCTGAGCGCATTGATTACCAAGACGCTACTGCCTTTGATTTTCCCTTTTTCTTCTTCTGGAATATGGCTGGCATCGGTAATATAAGTGAAATCGCCCACCCGGAAGCCAAACACCGGCATCTTATGGTGCACTAATTCAATGGGGGTGAACAACACGCCATTGATGGTAAAAGGCTTGTTGTCAATAATGTGAAAATGCAGTTGCGGGGCACCGAAAAAACGTTTCTCCTTTAAAATGTAGGGGAACTCCTTGTTGATGCTGTCTACAACCGTGTCGCTGGCATAAATGTCTACTGTTTTGTTCAAAACATAATTAAAGGCACGTACATCATCCAGACCTGCAATATGGTCGCGGTGTCCGTGGGTAAAAAGGATGGCAGCGATATCCTCTACCTTTTCCCTGATCATCTGGTAGCGAAAATCAGGGCCACAATCGATCACATAATGGTTCCCGTCCACCTCCACCATAACGGAAGTCCTCAGCCTGCGGTCGCGCGGATCATCACTGGTGCAGACCCGGCAGTCACAAGCGACCACGGGCACACCCGTAGAAGTGCCGGTTCCGAGAAAAGTGATGGTCATTGGTTTATGATAAGGCATATGTTTGGAATGTCCGATAAAAAAAGATTAATAGATCAATTCTTCAACCAGGTCCCTGGCTTCATCCAGGGCTCCCCTGTCGGTCTGGCCATTATTGACGGGATCGCCGTCCCAGACACGTTTATAAAAATACAATGTCCCCTGCAAGGCCTCCGGCTCTAATTTGTCGTACAGCAATATACTTTCGACCTGCGGCAGGTTTTCGGCACATTGGGTAATAAGGGTCATGGATTTCATCCAAACACCCCCTGACACCAGGTTGGTAGCGTAAATGCCCGGGGGCGGCACGAGTTTTTCCCCGGTATCAATGGTGCTACCCGCTACCTGTCCGGAAACCGGGCCTTCTGCCAGGGTGCCTTTATACAAACTGCCCTTAATGATATACTGATGATCCAGGTATGCATTGGCCCGTTGAATGTTGCCTTCCGACAAGGCTTTCCTGATCTTGGTGGAGCTAACCGTTTCATTCTCTATCATCTGCAGGGGAATCTCTTCCACACCAAATCCCATATCGCGGCTCAGGCGATGCAGGTAAGAATAATCGCCCTTCCTGGCATATCCGAAATGATGGTTATGGCCCACAACCACTACCCTGGCGCCCAGGTGTCCGATCAGCATATTGACGGCAAAATCGCGGGATGTGGTTTTTGAAAACTCCAGCGAAAAGGGGATAATGATCAGGTTTTCCAGCCCGGCCTTGCGCAGCAGTTCAATCTTTTCTTCCTGGGAGTTGATCATTTTCAGATTCTCCTGGTCGGGATACAAAACCTTGCGTGGATGGGGATAAAAGGTGATGAGCGCAGACTCCCCCCCTATTTCCCTGGCAATTTCGTTTAACCTGTTAATAATCAACTTATGCCCTATGTGGACCCCATCAAAGCTTCCGGTGGTGACCACCGCCCTGTTGATTTTTCCTGCCGCTTCGGCTGTATGATAATATACCCTCATTTGACAAGATAAGCCAGTTTTTCAAGTGATGTCACAATATCGTATTCTTCCAGGTGAATGCCTTCAGGCACGGTAAGCGGCACCGATGTATAATTCAATATTCCCTTAATCCCTGCATCCAGCAGCATTTTTGCCACTTCATAGGTGGCTTCGGGAGAAACCGTTAATACAGCAATTTGAATATTTTCTTTTGCAACAAATTCCTTGATGTGGCTGATGTGGTGACACGGGATGCCGGCTATGATGCGGTCTGTCTTTTGCAGATCATTGTCAAAGACGGCTGCAATGGACAATTTGTCTCTTTTGCCCGTAAAATAACTGGTAATGGCCCGGCCCAGGTTGCCCATCCCCACCAGAATGATGTCCTGGCCCTCGTCACTGTCAATAATCTTGCCAATCAGCGCCACCAAGTCCTTGATCACATAACCCTTGCTCTGGCTTCCTGAATAGCCGATGAGCATCAGGTCCCTGCGAACCTGTACAGGTGTCAGGTTCATCATTTTTGCCAGTTCATGGGAGTAAATGTTCGTTTTGCCTTCATTGATGCTGTTGTATAAAATCCGCCTGTATTGGCTCAGGCGTTCAACCGTTTTACCTGGTAACTCAAGATAGGTGTTTTTTGCCATGGGATTATAATGTATAAAATGGGTCAATCATTACGTTTAAACATGATGGTAAAGCAGCTTCCCTGGTCAGGCACACTGTCCACCTCTATGCTTGCGTCATAAAGGTCTAGCAGCTTTTTAACGATCGACAAGCCCAGCCCGCTGCCGCTGATATGTTTGGTATGTTCACTTTTAATCCGGACAAAATCATCAAAAAGTTTTTTGGTATCCTCCAATTTCATCCCAATGCCGGTATCTTCGACACTCAGCATCAGCCGTCCGTTTTCCTTTCTGATATTTACATCGACCCTTCCACCCTGCTTGTTGTATTTGATGGCGTTGGATACCAGGTTATTCAGAATGATCTCCATTTCCTGGCTGTCGGCCTGCAGGGCGATCTTTTCGCTGCAATTCAAATATACATCCACATCTTTCTGGATGGCCAGTGGCTGAAAGGAGTCTATGCATTGCTGTGCAATCTCGCACAGGTTGATCATTTCCAGTTTGCGTTTTTTCTTTCCGCTTTCGATGCGCGTAAAGTCGAGCATATCCATGATCAGGTTGCGCATTCCCTGTATCCGGTGCAAAGACCGGTCAATAATCTCCCTGTAGGCATCCATTTGATCGCCAAACTTTTTATTCTGCATCATATCCAGGTATCCTTCCACGGCATTGATCGGCGCTTTGAGCTCGTGCGACAGGACCGAAAGAAACTGAAAACGAACCTGGCGCCCTTCTACATTCATTTTCTGTGTCATGCGCTGCAGGAAACGTTGTTTGGTTATGGTCTCGACGGATGCGCGCAGCTCCTTGGGCGTGAAGGGTTTGGGAACAAAATCGTAGGCCCCCTGACGAGTGGCTTTAACGGCCAGTTCAAGGGAAGCGTAGGAGGTGATCATAACCACCACCAGGTCCATGTTCTGCTGGTTGATGTATTCCAGCACATCTATCCCCTGTATTCCCGGAAGTTTGTTGTCGAGCAACACGATATCCATGGGCTTTTTCTTAAGGATTTCAAGGGCTTCCTCACCGGTTTCGGCGGTCTCTATGCAGAACCCGATATCCTCGTCCATGAATGGATAGCTCACGGCGTAATTCTCCAGAATCCGGCAAACACCGCTACGGATGCCTGGTTCGTCGTCAACCACCAGGAGGTTTAAAGTTTCCATTGCATCAGAGTTTTAGCAATTTATTGATCTCCTTATTCAGCTGATCCATCCGGATGCCCTTGTCCAGGAACAGGTCTGCCTTAATCCAGTCCTGTTCTTCCTCTGTGGTGACATCAAAGAGCATGCCCGTTTCGGCTGTTACGGCAGATACTATAATGATGGGCAAATCAGGATACCTGCTCTTGATCTTGTGGCAAAGGATAAAGCCCGTGTCCTGGTTTTCCATCATCAGATCCAGGATGGCCAAATCGGGCCGCATGCGCCGGATAATGTCTTCGGCCTCTTTTTGTGTACCCGCCGACATCACCTCAAAGCCCATATCCTTTACTCCGTGCCTGAGCTGAAACAGGTAATCGGCATCGTCGTCAACAATCAGAATGGTCTTTTTTTCTTTTTTAAGCATATCTGTATTTTTTAGCGGATAAGCGCCTCATCCGGTTTTGTTTTTTGTTTTTCATCAGATTTTCGCGGCAGGCTCACAAAAAAAGTGGATCCGGTAGGGCCTTTGGCCGCATCATTGTTGGAGTCTACCCTGATATTGCCGCGGTGCATCTTGATGATGCCATAAATAATCGGCAGTCCGAGCCCGGTCCCCTGCCCTGTTTCCTTTGTTGTAAAGAAAGGCTCAAACATACGGTCTATATTTTCTTTCGAAATGCCTGTCCCGGTATCTGCAATACGGAATTCCAGGGTATCTCCCCCCTTTTTTTCATCCACTGCAACTACAAGCTTTCCTCCTTCCGGCATCGCATCTACGGCATTTTTAAACAAATTGGCGAATACCTGCACCATCTGGTCATGGTCGCATTCAAACATGGGGTTCTGGGTATTGATCCGGATGTCCAGGTCCACATTCCCCGGCAACACTATTGCCTTTAACCCATTATTAATCAATTTTTTAACGCTAATCATATCAATGGTCAGCTTGCTTTTCCGGGCGAAGTTCAACAGGCCACCAACAATCTTTTTGCACCGGTCGGCCTGTTCCACAATTATTTTCAGGTCGCGGTACAGGGGCAGGGATGGATCCATTTCATCCAGCAAAATATGGCTATACATGATAACAACCCCCAGCGGATTATTCACCTCATGGGCTATGCCGGCCGCCAGCTGTCCCATGGAGGCCAGTTTTTCACTTTGCTTCAGTGCGGCCTGCGTAGAAGCCAGCTTCTTGTTTGATACATCCAGTTCCGCGATGTATTCATGCAGTTTATCTATGGTGTAGGGCAGGCACATTTCCGATTCGGCCAAGCCCTGCAAAATGGCCATGGCATGCTCATAACAGGTGTCGTAGCCGCAAGCCCCGCAGTTGAGCTCGTCTTCTGCCTCCTTTTTGCCAAACCTTCTCAGGACCTCACGGATCTCCTCATCATTTGGCAGGCTGGGGAAACGCTGGTCATCGGCCTCAAAACTGCGGTCGAGCTTCAATTGCAGGTAAATGTTCAGATCGTTCTGCCATTGCTCCAGATCTATCAGATCGTAACGCCTTTTGGCAAAGTTGGAAATGTTCTTTCGTTTATAGAAAAATTTATGCTTATTACTCATACCTGGCCCGTTGATACAGCCATTGCAGCATAGCAGGTCAAACATTTTGGCTTCCAGGTAGCCCTCCTCAAATTCACGCAGCACCTCAATGATGTCGTGCCTGCCCTCGGCCACCACAATATCCCCCTTTACAAAATCTTCTTCCAGGTCGACGGTTTGCAGCATACCCCCGCTAATGGGAAAGATGGCGCCTTTACCAGCCACAGGCGGATCAAACTCGTGGGGCTGTACCTTGCTCTCATCCAGACCCTTCTCGGCAAACATGCGACGCAGTTCAACAAAAGAGATCACTTCGTCAATCAATCCCCTGAACTGGTCCTCAGCCGCCTCCACCTTTTTGGCAATACAGGGCCCGATAAACACAATTTTAAGCCCATCGCCGTGTTTTTCCTTCAATACCCTGGCCGTAGCGATCATGGGCGAAACCACCGGCATCAACGAATCGATGATCTGTGGGTGATGCTTCTCTACATAGCTTACAATAGCCGGACAGGATGTGGAAATCAACGGGCGTTTGGGCCCGGATTCCAGCAACTCCTTGTATTTGTTTGCAATAAGTTCAGCTCCGAAGGCCACCTCATTGACATAATCAAAACCCAGCGCCTTGATCATGCCCACAAAATGCCGGTAATCTTTGATATCAGTAAACTCGCCCGCAATGCTTGGTGCTACAATAGCGGCCACTTTCTGTTGACCGTTGAGCAGGGTCTTTACTTTATCAATAGAGAAAGCAAACATTTTTGCATCGCGGCTGCACACCCGGATGCAATTACCACAGGCAATGCACCTGTCTGGAATGATCTCAGCCTGGCCGTTCATTATACGGATGGCCCTGGCAGGGCATTCGCGAACACATGTATAGCAAACCTTGCAGCGATCCTTTACGGTATATATGATTTCCTTATTCTTCTCAGACATATTCAAAATTTATTTTTCCATGAACCGGTTGCCCAGCCATTCAAGGGCTGTGGGGTTATCAGGCAGCAGGCGTTTCCCCTTGTATAAGGGTTTAATACCAGGATTGTCTACAGGGAGTTTAAACAGTGCGTTTTTTTCCATTTCCACACATATTCGTTTGCGCGATTTTACATTCTCAAAACCACGGTTGACGGGTTGTCCGCCACCACCGACACAACCACCCAAACAGGCCATTACCTCAATATAGTGTATGTCATCCCTTTTTTCTTCTTCCAGGTGCATGATATAGTCTTCTGCTTCGACAATACTGCTCACCCAGGCAAAGCCGATTTCCCGTCCCCCAATGGGCACCTTTATTTCACGGCGCCCCGATATATTCTTGGGCAAATTGAATTTAAAACGCTCTTTTTTCGGATCGGCCAACATCCGGAACAATTCACGGGCAACCGCCTCGGCCTTGCCCCCGGAATATCCGGCCTTCCAGGCAGCAGCTGAACTTGTATTATAGGGTCCGTCGGGCGCTTCTTCTTCCATTTGGGCAATATCCAGTCCGGAACCCCTCAGGAGCTGAAAAAATTCCCGCACCGTCAAAACAGCATCCACTTCTGAAACCCCTTTGTGGGTATTTTCTTCCAAAGAGGCTTCGTATTTTTCGGCCACACAGGGCATGACCGTCACCGAAAAGATCGAATCCCGTGCAATGCCTTCTTGTTCGGCATACACTGTTTTGACCAAAGTACCGAAGATTTGTTGCGGCGACTTAGCCCCCGACAAATGCGCAAGGCTGCCTGGCCGGAATGATTGCACATATTTTACCCAGGAAGGGCAACAGGACGACATCAGGGGAAGGGCACCGTTACCGTTACCGTTACCGTTACCTGCCAGCCTGTCGGCCAGTATGCGGGCATCCTCAAGTACATTGACGTCATAGGCTATACCCAGGTCAAAAACCTTCGATGCCCCACATCTGTTCAGAGCTGCAGCAATGCGATCCATGGCTTTTGCTTTGGATTTAAACCCCAGTTTATCTGTTACCGAAGCCACCACAGAAGGGCTGATTGAAAAGATTACCTGCTGGCTTTCTTTGCCCAGGGCCGCCTGCACTTTTTCCACATGCGAAATATCCAGAAGGGCGGCCGTAGGGCAAACCTGGATGCACTGCCCACAATGAATACAGCTCGATTCGTTCAGGCCTTTGTTGAAGGCACTGTTCACCCGGGTCTGGTTGCCGCGCGAAATAAAGTCAATGGCTGTAACCAGCTGCACCTCTTCACATATGCGGACACAACGGCTGCAAAGCACGCATTTTGCCGGGTCCCGGGCCACACTGGTACTTGAATAATCAGGATACCAGGTATTCTTTTTCCCAAAAAACCTGCGTTCCTTCACATTCATTTCTTCGGCCAGCCACTGGAGCTCGCAGTGGCCGTTGCGTTGGCAATAAAGGCAGTCGTCCGGATGATTCGACAACAAAAGTTCCACCAGTGATTTGCGGGCCCGTATCACGCGCTGCGAATTGGTCCTGACTCGCATGCCCTGTTCCACGGGATGGGAACATGATGTAATCAGATCACGCTTCCCCTCTACCTCCACCACACACAAACGACAAGCACCCGATGGCGAAAAACGGTTCATATGACATAAGGTGGGGATCCGGAATGCATTTCTGCGCAGTGCAGACAACAAGGTCTCCCCCTCCTGTACCCGGATTTGTTTATTGTTTATTTTAATCTGGAATTCCATAACAACAAAAGCTGGCGTTATTTAATGATAACCGCGTTGAATTTGCATACGTCAAAACAGATGCCGCAACCGATACATTTTTCCTGGACAATAAAGTGCGGGTAACGGGGCGATCCAATAATGGCATTCACCGGACATTTTTTGAAACAGGCTGTACAGCCCGTGCATGCATCCACGTTAATTACATAGACCCTGAGGTCGGTGCAGACACCTGCCTCACATTTTCTTTCAAAAATATGGGCATCGAACTCATGCTTAAAATGTTTGAGGGTATTCAGTATGGGATTGGGTGCTGACTTGCCCAGCGAACATAACGAGGTATCGCTGATGACGGAGGCCAGGCTTTTCAACTGCATCACCCCTTTGAAACGTTCCAGTGTCTGAAAGGAATTGTTGTCGGAAGGCCTGCGGGTAACATTTTCCATCACCTCAAGCATGCGTGCCGTCCCCTCCCTGCAGGGGATGCATTTGCCGCAGCTTTCTTTTTTGAAAAATGCCGTGAAAAAGCGGGCCAGATCCACCATGCAGGTACCCTGATCCAGCACTACAAAGGCACCGCTTCCGAGGGCAGCCCCAATGCGCCCCAGCGCATCAAAATCCACCCGGGTGTCGAGGGTTTGCTCAGTTATATAACTGCCGCTATTGATTCCCAGCACGATGGCCTTGAATGGATAATCCCCGGCCAGGCCACCGCCTATTCCATCGACAATTTCCCTGAAAGTAGTCCCCATGAGCACTTCGGCCGTCCCATAGTTGCTGATACGACCGGAAAGTGTAAACAACTTTGTTCCCTTGCTGCTTTCGGTACCCATGGTGCGAAACCACTCAGGACCATTTTTTATAATCAGTGGAACATTAAACAATGTCTCCACATTGTTGACCACGGTGGGCTTATTCCACAACCCTTTCTCAGCCGGGAAAGGCGGTTTGGAAGCGGGCATGGCCCGCTTGCCCTCTATGCTGTTGTTCAGGGCGGTTTCCTCACCACAAACAAAAGCCCGGGCACCCTCCCTGACCACCACATCAATATTCACTCCTGAATCAAATATATGGTGCCCGGTTAAACCGTATTCCCTGGCCTGCTCAATGGCTGCTTCAAGGCGGCTGACGGCCAGGCGAAACTCCTCGCGGATAAAAACATAGGCCTTGTTTGCGCCGATGGCGTAAGCACCGATCAGCAAAGCCTCTATCAGGCGATGCGGGTTACTCTCTATTATGGCACGGTTCATATAGCTGCCCGGATCACTCTCCACGGCATTGCACACGAAGTATTTCTGGTCGCTCACTGTATTCAGTGCTGCGGTCCATTTTTTCCCGGCCGGAAATCCACCACCACCCCGGCCGGCCAAACCGCTTTCTTCAACAATCCGGCATACCTCGGCAGGTGTATGGCGGGCAATGGTATCGGTAAAAGCCCAGTAACCGCCCCTGGCGATGTATTGTGCAGCCGAAACGGGGTCAATCATACCGCAGTGTTCCAGCAACATCCTGTGCTGACCCGCAAAAAAAGGATGCGATTCCAGGGGGGGCACATGGTCCCATGATTGCAGAATGGTGTTTTTATATTGTCCCAAAACGGGCAAATCAGGCAGATTATCGTTAAGAATATCATCCAGCAAAGACTGCACCTTATTGTCTGTAACACGCGTAAAAGATAAACGTGCCTTGCCGGGCAACTGCACATCCACCAGGGGCTCTTCCTTACAAAACCCAACGCAACCCCCTTCCATCAGGTCGGCATCAATGCCGTTGTCCTGCAAATACTCCCGGATGGCCGCATGTGTTTTATCCGCACCGGCAATGCGTCCACAAGTGGCCATTCCTACATAAATCAGCGGCTTGTGTACCCGGTCCCCACCTATATACGACAAGGTTTTTTTCAGGTCTGTCCGGGCTTCCCTTTTGGGGTCGAGCAATACCTGGGCGGTCAGAAATTGCCGGATATCTTTAACAGTATCGGAGCTCATATGACAGCATTTTCTTTTTCCCGGAACAACCGCACAAGGTCTTTCAAAGCGTCCGGGGTTAGATTCGTATAATACATCTCATTGACCTCGATCAGGGGGGCTAGCCCGCAGGCACCTATACAGCTGACCACCTCAAGGCTGAACAGGCCACTTTTGTCCGTTTCGCCACTGGTGATCTGCAGCAATTTTTCCAGTTCCTTCAGCAGAGTGGTTGATCCTGCCACATGGCAGGCCGTTCCGTGGCAAAGGCGGAAATGGTATTTTCCCAGTGGGCCGAACCGGAAATTGTCGTAAAAAGTAGCCACCCCATAAATCTTGTTTATACTGATATTCAGGTAGTCCCCCACGGTGTGGATGATCTCCTCCGACAAAAAACCGTTTTCATCCTGAATGCGTTGCAGCAGGGGAATCAGATCCTCCCGCCGGCGGTTGGGAAATTTTTTCAATATGTGCCCTACATCCATGTCCGCATAATTGAGTGTTGATATTCAATTCACAATATAAAAGAAATAATTGAATAAACAATAACAAGATTGTAATCAATCATTTAAGTTATTAAAAATCAATGCAACAAAGATAAATAAAAAAAGGGAAGCCACTCTAAGCGCTGCAAAAAAGCGCCTGGTCCCTTCTTAATGTTATTTAGATTAAATCTTAAAAAGCACAATAAGCTAAAGATGTGAAGGAATTAACTGGTTTTCTGAAAAGCTTTCTGTAATTTTGTTATCATTGAAGAAATTCTTTCAAAAATAAATCAATGGGCAAGGTATGAGCCAGACACTTACCGGTGAAATCGTCATATGCATGGGCAGCAGTTGCTTTTCGAGGGGGAACAAGCACAGCCTTGAACTTATAAAAAATTACCTGAAAGAAAGGGGGCTTGAAGACACCTTCCGGTTCAGGGGGGCGCATTGCTTCGGGGATTGCGAGCTCGGGCCCGTATTGATTATTGATGGCATCAGGTATACAAAGGTTCAATCTGACAACATCACTGAACTGCTGGACAATCATTTCGCCAATCATTGAACCGCCAAACCAATCAAAACCAGGGCATGAAAATCATCCAAATAGACCATGACCGCTGCAACAGGTCCTATGCATGCATCAGGGCTTGTCCGGTAAAATCCATTACCGCAAGTGGTAAAAACGGCATGCCGGAAGTTAACCATGCACGCTGCATTGGTTGCGGCAGTTGCTTAACGGTGTGTGCTACCAGTGCAGTATCTCATTTCAGTGACATGGAAAATACGATAGCACTTCTTGAATCAAAGCATAAGGTGGCCGCCATTGTAGACCCCACCATCAGCGGAGAATTTCCCGACATTACCGATTACCGGAAGTTCGTGGAGATGATCCGTACACTGGGCTTCGATTTCGTAAATGAAGTATCGTTCGGTGTAGATCTGGTGGCAAAAAAATACAATGACCTGCTTTCTAATTTCAAGGGCAAATATTATCTGATGTCCAATTGCCCGAGCATGGTATCCTATGTAGAAAAATTCTTTCCGGAACTCACCGAAAACCTGTCCCCCATCATCACCCCGATGACGGCCAGTGCCAAAGTGGTCCGCAAGGCCTTCGGAAAAGAACTGAAAGTGGTTTTCATCGGCCCCTGCCTTTCGGCAAAGCACGAAGCCAAACTGCACAAGGGCACGGGACGTGTGGATGCAGTGCTGACTTTTAAGGAACTGCGTTCCTTGTTTACCCGTTTTAAGATCAAAGAAGCCAAGGTGGAATATTCTGATTTCGACAAGCCCATCGGCTACCTTGGCTCACTCTTCCCCATCAGCAAAGGCATTGTATATGCAGCCAAACTGGATGATTCGCTGTTTGACGGGAAGGTGATCACTGTAGAAGGAAAAAACAATATGCTCGACCTGGTGGAGGAGTTCAACAAACAGGCCGAATTCCTGAAAAAACATTTCAACGTATTCTATCATGGTGGTTGTATTGTGGGGCCGGGAACTACCGATCAGTCGAATAAATTTCTGCGGCGCACCATGGTAGTGGACTATGTGCACAAACGTCTTAAGGATTTTGACCAGGAGCAATGGGAAAAAGACATGAAAGAATACCTTGAACTCAACCTGGCCCGCACCTTAGTTAAAGACGACCAGCGCCTGCCCCAGCCAGGCAATGAGCAAGTAGAAGAAATTTTAAAGAGCCTGGGGAAAAAGCCGGAACACAGTGCCTCGTGCACTGCTTGCGGTTTCAGAAGCTGTCACGATTTTGCCGCTTCCATTGCCCAGGGGCTTTCCAGACCGGAGATGTGCCTGAACTATTCCATAAAAAACAAACAGGATTACATCAAGACCCTTAAAAACAACAACGAGAAACTGAAAAAGCAACAAGAAGGCTTACTGGAAAAGGAAAAATCACTGCTGGAAGAAAACCAGAAACTCAAACAGCAATCCGACACCACTTCCGCCCTGCTTAAAAACCTGCCTTCGGCGGCCGTGATTGTTGACGACAAACTTAAGGTCATAGAATCCAACGACAGTTTCATCAAAGTACTGGGCGAAGATGCGGTCATGATTAACGAGGTGATTCCCGGACTTGCAGGCGCTGACTTAAAAACCCTGCTCCCCTATAATCTTTATAACCTGTTTACCTATGTGCTGGAGAATGACAAAAACATCGTGGGCAAGGATGTGGAATATGACGACCGTCTGCTCAATGTCAGCATTTATTCGCTGAAGCCCAACAAAATAGTTGGCGGAGTATTCCGCGACATGTACGTAGCCGAAGTGCGCCAGGAGGAGATTATCAACAGGGTGAATGAGGTAATTGACGAAAATCTGAAGATGGTACAGCAGATTGCATTTTCTTTGGGCGAAGGGGCAAGTACGACGGAGAAGATGCTGAACTCCATTATTGAAACTTACCAAAGAAAGAAGAAGTAATTAGTAGTTAGTAGTTAGTAATTAGTGGTTTAAATTGTTGCGTTAGTGGAAATTTTGTGAAAATAACATGGGTGAGGGATTTTACATAGAGGTTGGGTCGGCCTTGCGGAATCATGCCGGTGAGCGCATTTGCGGCGATATCTTTCTCTCCGAAAGGGTCAGGGAGGAAGGCCGGACAGTGGTGGTACTGTCGGACGGCATGGGGCACGGGGTTAAGGCCAACCTGCTGGCAACCCTTACAGCCACCATGGCACTGAACTTCACCAAGGAACATAAGGACGCCCACAAGATCGCCGAGATCATCATGAACACACTGCCCGTATGCAGCGAACGCAAGATCAGTTATGCCACCTTTACCATAGTGGATATTGAACGGGGCGGGCAATGTACGATCCTGAACTATGACAATCCCGATGCCATTGTCATGCGCGAAAAAGAAGCATATCACCCCGACTGGCAACATATCACTATTGAAACAGCCGACCGGTCTCAGAAAGAGATCAAGGCCTGTAGTTTCAATGCCCTGAAAGAAGACCGCATCCTTTTGATGACCGACGGCATCACCCAATCGGGTCTGGGGCATGATCAGTTTTTGTTGGGATGGGGTGCCGAAGAGGTAGAGAAACACTTTTTTCACCTGGTAAATGAAAAACCCGGTATATCGGCATCCAAACTGGCCTCCCTAATCGTGAACAAGGCCCATGCCAATGACGGATACCAGGCAAAAGACGATACAAGCGCCGCAGTGATCTACTTTCGCGAACCCCGCCGTTTGCTGATCTGTTCAGGCCCGCCTTACGAAAAGAAAAAAGACAGGGAACTGGCAAAGTTGGTGCAAAACTTTAACGGGAAAAAGATCCTGTCGGGCGGCACCACAGCAGAGATTATTTCCAGGGAGCTGAACATCACAATAGAAGACACCCTGGAGTTTGACGACCCTGATTTGCCACCCATTTCTTTCATGAAAGGCATTGATCTGGTCACCGAAGGTATTTTGTCCCTGAGCAAAACGGCAGAGATCCTTGATAAATACAGCCCCCGGACAGAACTGGGAAAAGGCCCGGCAGACCGCATTGTCAGACAGGTACTGGAAAGCGATGAGATCCATTTGCTGGCAGGAACAGCCATAAATGTAGCCCACCAGGATCCCAACCTGCCGGTGGAACTTGAAATCCGCCGATCGGTAATGAAAAAAATTGCCCGCATCCTTGAGGAGAAATTTTTGAAAGAGGTGAGTTTGCGGTATATTTGACCCCATCCATGTCGCACGACGAATTATATATGCAACGCTGCATCGACCTGGCCAGGCTGGGCCTGGGCAGCACAGCCCCCAATCCGATGGTGGGTGCGGTGGTGGTACACAATGGCCGGATCATTGGCGAAGGCTACCACAGGCACTGTGGCGACCACCACGCAGAGGTGCGGGCCATTATGTCGGTGACGAACGAACAGTTACTTAAAAAATCGACACTCTTTGTCAGCCTGGAACCATGCTGTCATCACGGAAAGACACCCCCCTGCACCGACCTGATCATCGAAAAAGGCATCCCGGCAATCGTAATTGGCACGGCCGACCCTTACGACGAAGTGGCCGGAAAAGGCATTGCCCGCCTCAGGGGCCACGGATGCAATGTAAAGGTGGGCGTGATGAAAGATGCATGCCGACAGCTCAACAAACGCTTTTTTACCTTCCATGAGAAAAAGCGGCCCTATATTATTCTCAAATGGGCACAAACCGCCGACAGCTTCATTGACGCAGAAAGGGAGCCCGGTGCAGAGAAGCAACCCAACTGGATCACCAGTGAAAAACTCCGGATACTTGTACATAAATGGCGCAGCGAAGAACAGGCCATCATGGTGGGCACCCGGACCGCACTGAAAGACAATCCGAAATTGAATATCCGCGACTGGCACGGCCCCTCTCCCACCCGCATTGTACTGGACAGAGAATTAAAACTCCCGGCCAGCATACATTTGCTGGACAATAGCCAGGTCACCATCGTGGTAAATGAAAAAATTGAAAAAACCGGCGGCAAAACCCGCTATATGAAACTTCCTTTCAATGACATGCTTTTGCATGCACTTACCGGCAGGCTCTACGAAGAAGGCTTACAATCGCTTTTTGTGGAAGGTGGCCGGCAGTTGCTCCAAAGCTTTATCGATCAAAACCTCTGGGATGAAGCCAGGGTGTTTACGGGTACGGGGTTTTTCGGCCGGGGCGTTGCTGCACCAAATATTCCTGCCCAAAAGCCTGTATCTCAAATTATTATTGGCCAGGAGGTTTTTTATTGTTTCAGGAACGCATAAGGTAATGGAGTGATTGGTTAATGAGACGATTGGGATGAAAGAAAACCCGGAAGATACTTATAAGACCATTCAGCGGCATTCAAAAGGCCTATACAAGGACAAAGGGAGCAAGTTTATTGCACTGGCTTATCCTGTAACAAATGAAGAAGAAATCAAGGACTTGCTGGCCGGGCTGAAAAAAGAGTATCACGATGCCCGCCACCATTGTTACGTCTGGGTTTTGGGGCACGACAAGGCCTTATACCGCACAAACGACGACGGCGAACCCTCCGGTACCGCCGGCCAGCCAATCTACGGACAGATCCTTTCCCATGACCTGTGCAATATCCTGATTGTAGTGGTTCGATATTTCGGCGGCACCAAACTGGGTGTCAGGGGACTGATCAATGCTTACCGCCAGGCCGCACAAGAAGCCATCGAAAACAACCACATCATCACCAGGACCATCCGCAAGCACTACAGGCTGTTTTTTGATTATCCTGCCATGAATGATATCATGCGTGTAATGAAAGCATTTGACCTGCCACAGGAAAGGCAGGATTTCGGCCTTCGCTGCTCCCTCGATTTCAGCGTCCGAACAAGCCAAAGCCATGCTGTCATTGAGCGGCTGGAAGCAATTCCGGATGTTCACATAACGTATTTGCACACGGTTTGATCAACCAAAAAATTTATTTTTCATTATTCTTCAATAAGGGTTGTTTTTTTTCCGAATAAAGCTTAATATTGCCTTTCATTGTTTCCATCTAACGTACAATTACCATGTTCAAGTACCGAAATCCCATAATCGGTAATGTGTTTTTTTTACTCTTTATTTTGTGGGCTTGCGGTACGTCACATACCCCTGTTGAAGTTAATGGCCGGCTGGTGGCAGTGGACAGCCTGAATATACCGGAAAAAGACGCTTCCATTGATTCTGTGATTGCCATTTACAGGACCGCCTTGGATGAAGAAATGAACCAGGTGCTCGCCCATTCGGCGCACGTTATGCAGCGGGGCAGCCCCGAGGGTTTACTGAACAATTTTGTGGCCGACCTGGTCATGGAAACAGGCCAGGGTCGTTATACACCCGATGATGCCAGGCCCATCGATTTTACCTTGCTGA
Source organism: Bacteroidales bacterium (assembly GCA_003567205.1). Taxonomy (GTDB): domain Bacteria; phylum Bacteroidota; class Bacteroidia; order Bacteroidales; family UBA7960; genus PUPG01. The sequence continues at coordinate 19,185 of PXAA01000046.1, read as the reverse complement.
ACTATGGGGGCTTACGTACAAGCATTCCCGAAGGCCCGGTTACCCGTGCCAGGATCTTTGAACTGATGCCCTTTGAAAATGAAATGGTGGTCATTACCCTGACACCCGAAAATACCTTTAAGGCCTTTGAATACCTGGCAACATCACAGAGGGGCATGCCTGTTTCTGGCATTCGCCTGCGGGCGGTAAACAATGAGGTGCAAGAAGTGTTGATCCAGGGCGCACCATTTGATGCATCGCGCAACTACAAAGTCCTCACCTCCGATTACCTGGCCGGGGGCGGCGACAATATGGTGTTTTTCCTGGATCCCGTTGATGAGGAATTGCTGGAAAAGCGCATACGGGACGCCATTATAGATCACCTGGTGGCGCAAAACAGTCAGGGCCGGCACATTGAAAGCAAACTGGACGGACGGATACAAACCGAATGATGATACGGCATATGGACAGGCGCAGTTTTTTAAAGACTTTGGGCATTGTGGGGGCAGCAAGCCTGGCAGGCATTTCTGCTATTGCTTTCCGCGATGCCGGGATCAGCCAGTTCACCATCTTGCACACCAACGACACCCACAGCCGCCTCGATCCCTATCCGTCAAATGACCCGGGTTTCCCGGGGATGGGAGGATATGCCAGGCGAGCAACCTTTATAAGCCAGCACAGGAAAAATGACCCGAACCTGGTTTTGCTCGACGCCGGCGATGTTTTCCAGGGTACCCCCTATTTTAACATGTATGGAGGAAAGCCCGAACTGAAACTCATGAGCAAAATGGACTATGATGCCGTGGCATTCGGAAATCATGAATTCGATAACGGCCTGGACGGCTTTAAAGAAGTCTTCCCCTATGCCGGGTTCCCTTTCCTGGCCGCCAATTACGATTTCAGCCAAACCATCCTGGCAGGCAAAGTCAAAGATTATATGGTGCTGGCCAGGGGTGAAAGAAACATTGGGGTTTACGGGCTGGGTATTGATCCGGCCGGACTGGTAAGCCGGAATTTATACGGAGATACAAAATACCTGGACCCCATCGAAAAGGCCAGGGAGATGGAAAACTTGTTGCGGAGAAAAAATTGTGACCTGATCATCTGTTTGTCGCACCTCGGATTCGACTACGATGACAACAAGGTCAGTGATACCATGGTGGCCGGACACACCCGCTATACCGATGTCATCATCGGCGGTCACACCCATGTCAGGCTCGACCCCCCGGCAATGGTCAAAAACCAGGCGGGAAAACAGGTCTGTATTGGCCAGGCAGGATATGGAGGTACATATATCGGTACCATGCGCGTGTTTTTTGACAGGCAGAATGAAAAAAGTTTTGTCGATTCCTATACAACAAAAATTTAAGAAATACAAGAGCAAAAAGATTTTTTTTTTCACTTTTTTTAACCAAAATTTGTTAACAACTAATATGTCAGGGCACCCATTTGCCTAATCATTGATAATCAAAATTCAAGCAGTTTTCTCACTATAAAATAATTAACCAATAGCACTTGATGGAACAAGGATACGAAAAGGTTTGGTCGGGTTGTTTGAGGGTCATTAAGGACAATATCAGTCCCAATGCCTACAATACCTGGTTTGACCCAATTAAACCCGTTCGTTTAAAAAACAATGTTCTTACTTTACAGGTTCCCAGCCAGTTCTTTTACGAGTGGCTCGAAGAGCATTATATTGATCTGCTAAAAAAAACCATCAAGAAAGAACTGGGCTCAGACGGGCGCCTGGAGTACAGCATTGTCATGGACAGTACGCACCATGCAAACCAGCCCGGGCCGTTTACCGTTCACGCCCCGACACTGAACAAAAAAGCCTTAAAGAATCCGCCCATCACCATCCCCATTGACCTGAACAAAGATATGGGCCATGGAAAGGGGATGCCCAATCCGTTTGTGATCCCCGGTTTAAAGAAGCTGAACATCCATCCCCAGCTGATCGACTCCTACAATTTCGAGAACTTTATCCAGGGCGATTGTAACCGCCTGGCGCGCAGTGCAGGGCTTGCCGTGGGCCAGAACCCGGGCAAAACCTCTTTCAACCCGTTGCTGATTTACAGCGGCAATGGCCTGGGCAAAACACACCTGGTGCATGCCATTGGCATCGAGGTTAAAAACCACTACCCTGAAAAAACCGTACTTTATGTCACAGCGGAGCAGTTTACCAATCAGTTTATCGACAGCATCCGAAACAACAACCAGAACGATTTTGTCCATTTCTACCAGATGATAGATGTATTGATTGTGGATGACATACACTGCCTGGCCGGCAGACCCAAGACCCAGGACGTGTTCTTTCACATCTTCAACCAGCTGCACCAGAACGGGAAACAGATTGTAATCACGAGCGATATGCCGCCCGTGGAGATGAGTGGGATCGAACCCAGGCTGCTGTCGCGCTTCAAGTGGGGGTTGTCGGCCGATTTGCAGGTGCCTGACTTTGAAACAAAAATGGCCATCCTGCAAAAAAAGATACACAACGACGGGGTTGAAATGCCACAGGAGGTACTGGAACTGATCAGTTGCAAAATTGACACCAACATCCGGGAAATGGAAGGGGCGCTGATTTCCATCCTGGCCCAGTCGTCCATGAATAAAAAAGAGATCACCCCGGATCTGGCAGCCAACGTGATCGAAAAATTTGTCAAAAACACACCCAAAGAGATCACCATCGACTATATCCAGCAAACCGTATGCAAATACTTCGACATCCCCCTGGAAAAGCTCAAGTCGAAGAGCCGCAAACGTGAAACGGTTCAGGTACGGCAGCTGGCTATGTATTTTAGCAAACTTTACACAAAATCCTCGCTCGCGGTGATCGGGAACAAGTGCGGCAATAAAGACCACGCCACGGTTTTGCATGCATGCAAAACGGTCAGGAACCTGCTGGATACCGACAAAAACTTCAAAAAGTATGTGGATGAGCTGGAAAACATCATCAAGATCAGCTAAGAAGACGACAGCATTTAATTTTGATTTGGTATGAAGGTTTTAATGGTTTGCCTGGGCAATATTTGCCGTTCACCCCTGGCAGAAGGCATATTCAGGGAAAAAGCAAAGGAACACGGATTGAAGGTCAAAGTGGATTCGGCCGGCACCTCCGCCTATCATGAAGGCGAACGCCCCGACCGGCGCTCACAGCAAGTGGGGCGCAAACACGGCATCGACATCTCACAGCAACGCTCCCGCCGTTTCACGAAAGAAGACTTTGCTGCCTTTGACAGGATTTATGTGATGGACATACATAATTATGAAGACGTCATAGCCCTTGCCAGTACACCCGAAGAAGAACAGAAGGTTGACCTCATCCTGAATATCATACATCCGGGCGAGAACCGAACGGTACCCGATCCTTATTATGACGGACACGACGGTTTTGAGCATGTTTTCAAAATGTTGGAAGACAGCTGTGAGATAATCGTAAAAGAGATGCTTGCGCAAAAACCAAAAAACTGAGGCAATTATCTGGATCAGCCCGGCAAAACGCACAAGATCACCATTGAACAGAACAAGCGTGACAATATCTAACCAAAAGATACCTGGTAAAGAAAAGATCCTGGAGGTCAGGCGCATTATCCAACCATACGCCCACCACACCCCTGTACTCACCTGCATTACGCTTGACACACTCAGTGGAAGTCATTTGTTTTTTAAATGTGAGAATTTTCAGAAAGGGGGTGCTTTTAAATTTCGCGGGGCAAGTCATGCCGTCATGACGCTGCCCGAAACCATTGCCAGTCGGGGCGTTGCCACCCACTCTTCCGGAAACCATGCACAGGCCCTGGCATTGGCTGCCAGGATGCGGGGTATTGAAGCCCGCATCGTGATGCCGGAAAATGCACCCAAAAACAAGATAGATGCCGTGGAGTCATACGGTGGCATCATCCGTTTCTGCAATCCGACACTGGCCGATCGCGAAGCCACTCTTCAAAAGGTTATCAATGAATGCGGGGCCGTGGAGATCCATCCATACAATGATTACCGGATCATTGCAGGACAGGCCACGGCTTCGGCAGAGCTCGTTGAAGAGATCAAAGGGCTTGACTGCATCGTGGCCCCTGTAGGTGGCGGGGGGCTGCTCAGCGGCAGCATACTGGGTGTACGACATTTTTCGCCCCGTACCAGGGTTTACGGCGCCGAACCGGAAAAAGCCAATGATGCCTGGCAGTCTTTCCGCCAGAAACGGCTGATCCCCGCCGACAAGCCACAAACTATCGCCGACGGCCTGCGCACCTCTCTGGGCAGCCTTACCTTCCCGATCATCAGGGACGGGGCCACCGATATACTGACCACCACCGAAGAAGGCATTACCGGGGCTATGCTGCTGATCTGGGAACACATGAAGGTGGTGGTGGAGCCCAGTGCTGCGGTGCCACTTGCCGCAATACTCGAACATCAGGAGGTTTTTGCCGGGAAGCGTACAGGGGTCATTCTCTCAGGCGGCAATGCAGATCTGTTTCGCCTGCCCTGGCTGGAACAACATCCCGGTGTGCACTAAAATGTAATGTCATGGATAAGCGCCAATCCAACAACTTAAGCACAAACGAATCCGGGACCAAGTCAGGGACCGGAACCCTTTACCTGATCCCTTCATCACTTGGAGAAAAAGAACTGCATACGGTATGGCCTGAAGGGCACCATAACCTGGTCAACCGGCTGGACACCTTTATCGTAGAGAACATACGCACTGCCCGGCGCTTTTTAAAGCGCGCCGGCTACCGGATAGATTTTGACCGGGTATGTTTTCACCTGCTCGACAAGCATCGCCCTGAAAATGAATACACAGGATGTCTGCAGTTAGCGCTTGACGGTCGCTCCATAGGGCTCTTGTCGGAAGCCGGTTGTCCGTGCATTGCCGATCCCGGCCAACATATCGTGGCCCGTGCCCATGAACTGGGCATCCAGGTAAAGCCATTGACCGGGCCCAGTTCCATTCTGTTGGCCCTGATGGCCTCAGGCCTGAACGGACAACAATTTTGTTTTCACGGCTATCTGCCCATCCAAAAACATGGCAGGTACAAAAAAATAGGGAAAATCGAAGAAGAAAGCCGGCACAGCGGCGCCACCCAGGTCTTTATGGAAACACCCTTCAGGAACAACGCTCTGGCAGGTGATTTAATAAAACAATGCAGGCCGGATACACACCTTTGCATTGCAGCCGACCTGGCCATGGAAACAGAATACATCAAAACACGAACCGTGGCCCAGTGGCGCAAACAAGGCCTGCCTGAGCTTCACAAACGCCCGGCCATTTTCCTGCTCTTAAACCAGATATAGTTTCAAAGGGCTTTATAAGGCCTGTGGGGCCTTAATGGGCTTGAAGAGGTTATGGGCCATGGGAGCCATTATGAGCTTCCAGGGGGCTTTATGCGCTCTTGTTTCAGGTGTTTTTTGCTGCGTCCTGCCTTCGTTTATACCGGTAGGCATAAAACATCACCACAATGCCGGTAATGATGATGGGAATACTCAGTATCTGTCCCATATTCAGCACCATGTTTTCTTCAAAAGCAGACTGCGGTTCCTTGATGAACTCCACCAAAAAACGCGCGATGAACATAAAGAGGCCAAAAAAACCTGTAAGAAATCCAGGGGCCAGGGATTTATGTTTTTTCACATACATCCATCCCAGCAAAATAAACAGGATCAGGTAGGTCAGCCCCTCATAGATCTGTGTCGGGTGCTTGGGTACGATTTCTCCGCGCCCTTCAAAAATAAAGCCCCAGGGCAGCGAGGTTTCAATGCCATAGATTTCCGAATTCATCAGGTTTCCCATCCGGATAAAAAAGGCCCCCAATGCCACCGGGATCACCAGCCGGTCGAGCAGCCAGACAAAGCTTTGGTTGCTGATCTTTTTCTGGTAATAATACAGGGAAATCAAAATGCCAATGGCTCCGCCATGACTTGCCAGGCCACCCTGCCAGATGTATAATACTTCAATGAGATTTTTGGAATAATAATCAAAATCATAAAAGAAGCAGTGCCCCAGGCGGGCCCCTAATATGGTACCCACAGCCATATAGATCAGCAAGCTGTCAACCTGTTTGAGGGGGATCCCTTCTTTTTTGAAAATGCGCAGTATGATCTCATATCCAAGATAAAACGACAATGCCCAGAAGAGTCCGTACCATCTGACGGCCAGGCTCCCGATGCGGAATATTTCAGGACTTGCATCCCAGGTAATCTGCAGTATACCCATTGGAAATGTATTTATTTTTTAATGATTGATCTTTTTGTCTGACAGCACATGGTGAGCCGCCGTTATTTTACCGGCCAATATCGATTAATACCACGTCAAAGATCAGGGTTTCACCGGGCGGAATGGGCCCGATGGCCCTGTCGCCATAGGCCAGGCGCGGTGAAAGGATCAAACGGGCACGCGTACCCTTTGGAAACAATGTAAAGGCTTCGTCCCAGCCGCGTAAAACCTGCCCTGTGCCCAGCACAAAACGAACGGGCTCACCACGCTGAACAGAGGAGTCAAACAGGGTACCATCCGACAGGTATCCGCTGTAATGAACATGTAACACATTACCGATCAATGGGGGGGGGCCTTCTCCTTCCCCTACGATGATGTAGCGAAGGCCCGAATCCGTTTCCAGGGTATCTTTCCCCTCGGTGTGAAAGGGAACCGGGGTGTCCGGAATTTCCGCATCCAGTATGCTGATATCAAACACCAGGTCTGTGTTGGGAGGTATGGGTTCCCTGCCCTTCGCCCCGTAGGCCAGTTCATTGGGTACCCACAGCCGGACTTTGTCACCCACCCGAAGTAAGGGCAAAGCCTCCTCCCAGGCCGGAATAACCATCCGGTGACCCAGAACAAATGTCAGGGCTTCGTCCCGTTCGTAAGAGCTGTCGAAAACCGTTTGCCCTGCATCATCGAGGTATCCGGTATAATTGACGCTTACCAGCATGTCTTCTTCCAGCCGCGGGCCATCGCCCGCCTCCAGGATGCTGTATTGAACGCCTGAATGAGTTTCCTTATGGGGTACAATTTCCGTTTCAGGCAACCTGACCGGGGTATATATGCTCAACAATTCGACCTCAAAGGTCAGGGTTTCGTTCTCCGGTACAGGGCCAAAACCCATATCGCCATAAGCCAGTTGGGGAGGGATGACGAAAGTGGCCCTGGCACCTTCTCTAAGTAAACTGATGCCCTCTTCCCATCCCGGAAGCAACTGTTCGCTGCCCATACGGAACTGTACCGGCTCTCCGCGTTCGCGCGAAGAGTCAAATACACGGCCATCGGAAAGCCGCCCGGTGTAATGCACACTCACCATATCACCTTCCTGGGGTGCGGGGCCATCGCCCTCACGAATGATGGTATAAGCCAGGCCGGTATCTGTGATCTGCTGCTCAGGTTCGGCTTCGGGCATGCGCAACAGGCGGCATCCGGTAAACCCGGTCAATAGTACCACAGCAACCAGAATCCAAAGATACCTGAATCCTTGCCGGCCATATACGGTTTGAAAGCTATGCATTGGCTCCATGTCTTACACTTGTTGGTTTTATTCTATAACATCTACCAATTCCACATCAAATACCAGGGTACTGAAGGGGGGGATCATTTGCCCGGCACCCCGGTCGCCATAGGCCAAAAATGAAGGGATTACCAGGGTGGCCTTTCCGCCCACCCGCATCAGTCCGATGCCTTCGTCCCAACCGGGGATCACTTGTCCGCGGCCCACCAAAAATTCTATGGGCTCCCCCCTTTCGTAGGAAGAATCAAATACGGTACCATCGAGCAGGCGCCCTTCGTAATGAACAGCCACCATATCGCCCGACTGCACCTGGACTCCCTCACCCTGTTCGCGTTCCACATAATACAAGCCGCTCTGTGTGGGCTGAACAGTAATATCTTCTTCCGCCAGATAATCCAGCATCAGGCCTTCCTCCTGTTCTGACCTCAGTATGTCTTCCTGCATCTGTTGCTCCATCAACCGCTCCTGTTCCTGGGCAAAACCTTCTTCATCCATGATCTTTCTCAAAGCGACATGGAAAACCACATCATCGCCTTCCTGTACAAAGGGAGGCAACTCCATCATGCCAACTGTATAGAAAAAGAAAATCTCTGCATCAATGACAAAACTGGCACTATCGCCCGCTGCCATCATGGCAAGGCCTTCATAAATATCGCCTGGATATTCCTGTTCCATCATCTGCAGGAACATGGGCATGCCCATGTCGCGGCTGTCAAACAGTATACTGTCGCGGACACTGTACACCATGTCCAGGCTCAGGATATCGCCCGTTTCGGGTTTCTCCATACCGGTTTCTACCAATAATGCGTATCTAAGTCCACTTTCGGTCTCTTGATAATCTATCTTTTCTGCAGGGCCACATGCGGACAAAACGGCCATCAGGCCAATGATCAAATAATGTAATGTTTTCATACAAATATAAGTTTTTATAAACAATTTATTGAATTTCCAATACTTCTACTTCGTATATAATGGTGGCCCTCCGGGGAATTTTTTGCCCGTCACCGGGTACCCCATGGGCCAGGTGGTGGGGCAGAATGAAACGGGCCCTGCCACCCTGTGCCAGCATCAGAATGCCCTCTTCAAGCCCCCTTTCGACGCCACCCCGGCCAACGGTAAAGCTCAGGGGGCCATCACTTGCTGACGAATACACCGGATCGCCAGTGATCAGGTAAGCGGTATAATCGAGGGTGACCCGCTGGCCATAGGAGGCCTTCTGGCCGTGCCCCTCATTAAGGACCATATAACGCAATCCGGAGCCGCTGGCCTGCATATCCCAGGCATATCGTTGCAAAAAATCGTCAATGGCTTCTTCTTCAAGCTCCAGCATATAAATATTGCTTAAGGCGAAGGCTTCCTCCAATTCCTCCGGATCCGGCAGTATTGGTTGCTCTGATTCCTGCCGGCAGGCCGTAAAAAGCACCGCCAGGGAAAAAATAACCATTTGAAGCAACCATATGATGCGTTGTTTGTTCATGTCAGAAAAAGCCTTTTTTTATCAGGGCATCGAAGGCTGCCAGAGTATTTTCCATATTTTCCAGGCTTTTGCCGCCCGCCGCATTTTTATGCCCGCCCCCATGATAATATCTCCTGGCCAGGCGGTTCACATCCAGATCGCCCGCCGAACGGAAAGAAACCTTTACGTGATCGTCTTTTTCCATAAACAAAGCTGCCAGGTTTATTCCCCTGATATCCAAGGCATAATTAACCACTCCTTCGGTATCGCCCTCATGGTGGTTAAATCGTTCCAGGTCCTTTTTGGTCAGACTGATGTAAGCGGCCTGGTGCGCTTCGATCACCTCGAGCTTTTTACTCAAACAATAACCCAGCAGGCGCATGCGATCAACACTGTATGTACTGTAAATCAACCGGTGCAGGTAAGCGCCGTCCACCCCTTTTTCAATCAGCCGGGCCACGATTTCATAAGTGCGCGGATTATTGCACCCATAGCTGAAGGAACCGGTATCGGTCACAATGCCAGCGTAAAGGCACTGAGCCATTTCGAGGGTTACCGCATCCCCGCCTTTCAGGGCTGCTATGCACTCATACACCAGTTCGGCCGTGCTGCTGGCAATGGTATCGGAAAACACCACATCAAAGCCATCTTCCGGCTGCGGATGATGGTCTATCATCACTTTGTCCGCCTTACTCTTTTCCAGCGCCTGCTCCAGCTGATCTGTACGGCCAAATCCGTTAAAGTCAAGGCAAAACAACAGATCTGCATTGGAAATGATGGATAAGGCCTTATCACCGGCCTTTTCAGCGATGATCACACTGGCGTTCCCGGGCATCCAGTGCAGGAAAGACGGGTAGGCATTGGGCGAAACCACTTCTACATGGGCAAACCCTTCATTGCGCAAAAAACCATATAACCCCAGGGCAGATCCTATGGCATCACCATCAGGATTGGCATGCACTACAATAGCTATTGCCTGGGTTTTATCCAGCAAGAGCCTGCCAAGTTTTTCGATCTGCTCTTTATTCAAAATATCCGCTTATCCTGATTAATTGTACAAAGGTAAAAAAAATGCCCGCTCTTTGTCTGAGCCAAATAAATTAATTGTTAATATTGAAAATTATTAGGATAGCTGGAATAAACCCACAAAAATGAAAGGAAAAATAACCATTAGTTTGATCAAGCCCTATGCGGTAAAGAACGGCTATGCCGGACAAATACTGGCAAAAATCAATGAGGCAGGATTCAGGATATCCGCCATGAAGTACGTACAGCTGTCACTGGGGCAGGCAAAAAAGTTTTATGCAATCCACAACGGCCAGAAATATTTTGAAAAACTCGTCAATTTCATGATTACAGGCCCGATTGTGGTGTTATTGCTCGAAAAAGAAGATGCCGTGGCCAGTTACCGAAAACTCATCGGGGCCACAGATCCCCACAGGGCAGAGGAAGGCACACTGCGTAAGCTTTTTGGCGCCAGCATTGAAATGAATGCCGTACATGGGTCAGACTCTGACGAGAATGCCATCAAAGAGGCAAACTTTTTCTTCTCAGAAATGGAAAGATTCTGAAGCTTATGCTTGCAATCAGGGGGTCTCATCCGGCAGATAGGCTGCAAATGTCCCGTCTTCATGCAGGATCAGCACCTTTACCGGGCGCTTTCCGGTGCCTCCGGAGGCTATCTTGTTTGCAGTGGCCTTTCGTTCAGATTCTTCATTACCAAAGGATTTAATGGCCATACGATCAGGGTCTAATCCTGCAGATTTTATATCCGTTTGTCCTTTCCGTTCGTTTACATCATCCACACCTTCCTGCTGCGAAAACAAATCCTGCATCCGATCGCTCATATTCCCATCTCCACGTACAAGCCATTGAGTCCGTATATCCGGAAAGGCATCAAGAATTTTCTGCACGAGTTCAAGGCTCGGATTGTTTCTTCCGGACAAAATATGTGAAATGGTAGAACGAGGCACTCCGATGGCATCTGCAAAACCAGAAGAACTCATCTGCTTTGCCGAGATGATATTCCTTATTCTTTCTATCATTTTATGCAGTTTTTACATTTGTGTAAATATATAAAAAAATCCCGGAGAACCAGTTTGGAAATGTAAATAATTAGCAGTTTACATTTGTATACACTAAATTTTATTAAATTAACGCTTTAGTCATATCTTATAATTAATTGTTTATTAATATTATACACCGACACAATTTTTAAAAGAATTCGCATGCATACAAAAATGCGTTTATTTAAATAAAAAGTGTACATAAACACTATATATTACTGAATATTAGTTTTATAAAAGTGTTACATAAAAACATATATGTTTTATTTGTATTATTGTTAACAATGTGAATATTTTATTTTTGTAAATTGGTTATATAACATATTGTTATAGAGTATTTTATAATGTTTTGTTTAATGTTGTGTTTTGTTTGTGAATTTATGCGTTGTTTACTTTTGTAACCTGAGTGGATTGTTGAACAAAGTTTATTTTCAGTCAACTTCTCCCCTGTTTTATTAAAACGGTGAGAATTACATAAAAAAATTGTTTACGGGAAAGTTATCGTGGAGAAGAATCCGGGAGACTTAAAAAGAGGCATCTTCAATAAAGCCACCTCCGACTACATCGTCCCCTTGATAAAAAACGGCAGACTGGCCCGGGGTAACAGCAGACACTGCCTCGTGCAATTTTACCTGCAGGCGGTCGTCCTGTTCGTCGAGACGTATGGTGGCATAATGCCCCGGGTCCTTATACCTGACTTTTGCGATCACCTGCAACTCCTTTGGTAGCTTTTCAAGGCTGATCAGGTTAAAACCGCTTACCGTGAAGTGTTTTTTAAAGGTTCCCTGTTTGGTGCCCAGCACAATGGTATTGGTTTGGGGAATGATCTTATTCACGTAAAGGGGCTCCCCTACGGCCACATTCAGCCCTTTCCGCTGCCCGATGGTATAAAAGGGATAACCCTGGTGCTTCCCAAGGAAATTGCCTTTGGTATCGACAAAATCCCCATCCCTGGTCTTATCTTCCAGACCGGGTACTTGTTGTTTGAGGAAGCGGCGATAGTCGTTGTCGGGAATAAAACAGATCTCGTAGCTTTCCCTTTTATCAGCTATATCATCAAAACCAGCCACTTTGGCCATTTCCCGGATCTCAGACTTGGTAAAGCCACCCAAGGGAAACATGGTCTTGCGCAAAAAATCCTGCGAAAGCCCCCAAAGCACATAACTCTGGTCTTTTTCCTGGTCAGCGCCTTTATACAGTATCATGCGGCCCTTTTCCTTCCTGATCCGGGCATAATGACCGGTGGCAATATACTCACAACCAAGCTGAACGGCCCTTTTGAGCAGGGCGGCCCATTTAATATGGGTATTGCATAAAACACAGGGATTGGGTGTACGGCCTTTCAGGTACTGATCCACAAAGTCCTTTACAATGTAATGGTTGAATTCATCACGGATATCGAGTACATAGTGCGGAAAACCCAGGCTGACCGCTAAATGGCGCGCATCGTGAATGGAGTCGAGGCTGCAACAGCCCGTTTCCTTTCCCAAAGTGCCGGTGGCGGCATATTCCCAGGTCTTCATGGTAATACCCACCAGCCCGTAACCCTCTTCCAGCAACATCATGGCAGCAACACTGCTGTCCAGTCCACCACTCATGGCCATTAATACCCTTCCTTTACCCATAACGCAATGCAATCTATAATAACTTTCTGTTAATAAACTTAGCAAAACTTCCCAGGCTGGAAAAGCGGTAATCCACCAAATGAGGATAATTTGCTGAATCAATTTGCTGGTGCGATATCAACACGGTAGACATGCCCAGGCGGTAACCGAAAAGCATGTCCCTGGTGGTGTCACCCACCATCCAGGCTTTTTCCAAAGAAATACCCGGAAAATCGTCCATGGCTTCAAGCGCCATCCCTTCAGCAGGTTTCCTGTTAAAACTGTCTGTGTGCCTTATTCCGGTGGCAGCATACACCTGATCTATCCGCCCCCCTGCCTCATTTACATCCTGCAACATCCTGCGGTGGACCTCCTGCAGGTCATCATACGTCATCAGGCCCTTGCCAATGCCCTGCTGGTTGGTCACCACAAAAACATAGCGGAAAATCCCGGACAGCAGCACCACAGCCTCCAGGCTTCCCGGGATCCAGTGAAAATCACCGGGCCGGCACACATAACCGGAACCAGGTCGCTTGTTCAACACCCCGTCACGGTCCAGAAATAGCGTATGCTCCTTGTATTTTTTTCCTGCACCCAGCGTCATTTCTCGGAAAATAAGATCGATTCAACATTCTCGCAGATAATATGCCCCAACAGCATATGCAATTCCTGTATCCTGGGGGTATCTGCCGAAGGTACCTTAAACAGCATATCACAATACCGCTTCATCTTTCCACCGTCCGCGCCGGTAAACCCAATGGTTTTAATACCCATTGTTTTTGCCGCTTGCAGCGCAAGGACGATGTTTGGAGAATTGCCCGAAGTGGAAAATGCCAGGAGCACATCCCCTTTCTTTCCAAGGGCACGCAGCATGCGTTCAAATATATTGTCGAACGAAAGATCATTGGCAGTGGCTGTAACAAAGGAAGAGTTTACATGCAGGGCTTCGGCATTCAGTGGCGGACGGTCGAGATAAAAACGCCCGCTCAGCTCCGCTGCCAGGTGTTGCGCATCGGCTGCACTTCCACCGTTGCCGCAAAACAATACTTTGCCGCCGGTGCGGTAGGCATCCACAATGAGGTTAACACAATTGCCCAGGTCTCCGAGGAGGCCTTCGTCTTCCAACACTTTGTTTTTCAAATCAATGGATTCTATGATCTGCTTACGAATTTCCATGTTCTATTGTTTTTTCTGCCACATCGAGCAAGCTGTTCACCAGCCTGTCCCATGAAAAACGTTTCTTTTCTTTATTTAATGTGCCTGCCATGGTTTTCTCCCGCTCATTGACGAAAAAATCCGCCATGGCAGCAGCAATGGCTTCCGGGCGGGGTGGTACCACATATCCGGCTTTGCCGTGGGGTACCATCTCGGGCAATCCACCCACATTGGTCACCAGCATGGGTTTTTCGAAGTGGTAGGCCACCTGGGTCACCCCGCTTTGGGTGGCTCTTTTATAAGGTTGGACCACCAGGTCGGAAGCAGAGAAATAATATCGCACCTGATCGTCGGGAATGAAATCCGTCCGCCAGATGATGCGCTCATCAATGCCAAGTGATTGTGCCAGCCGATGGTAAGGCGCCGGTTTTGTATAGAATTCACCGGCCACCACAAGGCGGACAGGCAATTTTTTAATGCCATCGAAGGCAAAAGCTTTCAGCAGAAGATCCAGGCCTTTGTAATCGCGGATAAAGCCAAAAAAGAGCACCAGTTTGCCTGCCCCGGAAATGTTCAGAAAGCGGCGTGCCTCTTCCCTGTCAACGGCCTCGCCAAAGTTATCATACAAAGGGTGCGGGCACAGGCGGATGCGCCTTTTGTCAACCTTAAAGGCCAGCAGGTCCTGTACCACGCTATCGGACATGCATACAAAACCATGTACCTTATTGAGAAAGTACCTGGTCAGGCATTTGTCGCCGGGGCGCTTTTCGTGTGGGACAATATTGTCGGTGATGGCCACCACACGGGTATGCCTGTTCTTTTTAACAATGGAAGCAATCCTTCCCAAGCTGGGCGCCATAAAAGGCAGCCAATACCTGATCACCAGCAGGTCGGGCTTCGTGTCCCTGAGTTCACGGCCCACCCGTAGCCAGTTCAGTGGATTAATGCTGTTGACCTTTACTTTAATATCCAGGCCTTCGGGCGGCGGCCCGTCAGAATACTGGGTTTTTCCGGGAAATAACAAACCCGGATATTGCAACGAAAAGGTATAGATGCTTACCCGGTGCCCCAGGTCAATAAAAGCCCTGGCCAGCCTTTCATTGAAAGTAGCCAGCCCCCCACCCCGCAACGGATACGCTGATCCAAGTATTACAACACCCCCCACTTCCAACCAATTATAATGTAATTACTACTAATTACTAAATACTAAATACTAATTACTAATTACTAACTACTAATTACTTCTTCCCTTTCCCGGTCTTTTCCTGAATCTGGTAGTTGTTCCTATCTGGTGCATTCCTTGATATCAGCTCGCCCAAAAAACCGGCAATAAAGAGTTGTGTACCAAGGATCATGGCCAGCAGACCGAAATAAAACAAGGGCCTTTCGGTCATGCGATACCCCATCATAAAAAATTTGCTGTAGGCCAGGTAGACTGCAATCACAACACCTGCGGCAAAGAGCAGGGTGCCCAGCAGGCCGAACAGGTGCATGGGCCGCCGGCCAAAGCGCGTCATAAAACTGATCGACAAAAGATCGAGAAAACCTTTGAAAAAGCGATCGAGCCCGTATTTTGTTTTGCCATACTTGCGCGCCTGGTGTTCGACGGTCTTTTCACCGATCCGGTCAAATCCGGCCCTTTTTACAAGCACCGGGATGTAGCGATGCATTTCGCCATATACCTCAACGGATTGCACCACCTGGCGGTTGTAGGCTTTAAGCCCGCAATTGAAATCGTGCAGGCGAATGCCCGACAAAACCCTGGTGGCCCAGTTAAACCAGCGAGTGGGGATGGTTTTAGACAAGGGGTCCTTGCGGTTTTTCTTCCAACCGCTCACCATATCATAGCCTTTATCCCTGACCATACGATACAAGGCGGGAATCTCATCAGGGCTGTCCTGCAAATCGGCGTCCACGGTAATCACCACCTCGCCGCGGCAATGCCGGAAGCCTTCATTCAGAGCCGCAGCCTTGCCGTAATTGCGTCGAAAACGGATGCCATGCACCTGCGGGTTGGCGGCCGCCAACTCCCTGATGCATGCCCATGAGCCATCGCGGCTGCCGTCATCCACAAAAAACACTTCATAAGAAAAGCCATTGGATTGCATTACCCGCGCAATCCAGCCAAAAAGCTCCGGGAGCGACTCCTCTTCGTTGAACAGGGGAATTACTATGGAGATGTCCATACTACTTACAGTTTGAAGAAAGCTTTGTCGCTTTACAAAGCAAATGTAAGATTTTTTAAACATATTGCCGGGCTGCCTGGTTGATGAATGTGTTATGGCCGAGTGGAGTAAAACCATTATTTTTGAAAAAAACTATTAATGCGTGACCTGAGCCAGGGGCCGGTTACCCGGCAGATCATCATTTTCGCCTTACCAATGCTGCTGGGCAATGTATTTCAGCAGATGTACAACATCGTGGATACCATTATCATCGGGCAATACATCGGTACCGATGCCCTGGCTGCTGCAGGCGCTTCCTTTCCCGTGATCTTCGTGCTGATAAGCCTGGTGATCGGCATCACCACCGGCACCACCATCATCATCTCCCAATATTATGGTGCAAAGGATTTTGAAGCGGTCAAGCGCGCCATCGATACCGCCTTCGTATTCCTCTTCTTTGCCTCTATCCTGCTGACGGTCCTCGGACTGGTCTTCATTGAGGATATATGGCGCCTGATAGGGCTTCCCCCGCACCTTATCCCCGATGCGACCCTGTACTTCAGCGTATATGTCGGCGGACTTATCATGATGTTTGGCTACAACGCCACCAGTGCCGTATTGCGCGGCCTGGGCGACTCCCGTACCCCACTTTACTTTCTGATCATCGCCACCATCCTGAACATCGCCTTCGACCTCTTGTTTGTCCTCGTATTCGGATGGGGCATCGGCGGGGTGGCCTTTGCCACGGTGCTGGCGCAGTTCATTGCCTTTGGCTTGTCGGTGATCTATCTGAACCGGACTCACCAGCTGATCCGCTTTACTTTGCGTGGACTGGTATTTGACTGGAATATATTCCGCAAGAGCCTGCGCATCGGGATTCCCACAGGCATGCAGCATACCTTCGTTTCCCTGGGCATGCTGGCCCTGATCAGCATTGTAAACCGTTTTGGGACCAATACCATTGCCGCCTATACCGTTGCCTGGCGCATCGACTCCTTTGCCGCCATGCCCGCCATGAACTTCGGGCTGGCGCTGACCACCTTTGTAGGACAAAACCTGGGGGCCAACCGCCCAGAGCGCGTACACCAGGGCCTTAAGGCCACCCTGATGATGACCATGGCCACCTCGCTAACCTTTACCCTGGTGGCCTGGCTGTTCGGACGGCAAATGATGGGTATATTCACCACCAACCAGGAGGTCATAGATATCGGCTATACCTACCTGGTGATCGTAAGCTCATTTTATGTGATCTTCTCTTCGATGTTTGTCACCCAATCGGTGATGCGCGGTGCCGGCGACACCCTGGTACCCATGTTCATCACCCTGATCGCCCTGTGGCTGCTACGCATACCCGCATCCCATCTGCTTTCCCTGCGATATGGTGCGGAAGGCATCTGGTGGGGCATTCCCGTGGCCTGGGCCTTTGGTTTTGTGGCCGCATACATCTATTACCGCACCGGGCGGTGGAAGCGAAAGGTGGTGGTCAAATACAGCGATACCAAGTAAATTGCGGGCGATTGGTTATTACTCGCTGCCACGCTCCCCGACAAATTGTTGCTCCTTGTGCTTGAACAAGATGTTGAATGTTGTCAGGGAACCGTAAATCCGGGTGATGTATTGCTGCAAGTTTACTTTTTCTTTCTCCTCCAGCTTCTCGTTGCTGTTGATGCGCTGTTCAAGCACACGCAGACGGTCGCGCACCAGTATGATCTTTTTAAAAAAGTTATCGATGGGAATTTCTTTCGACTGCAATTGTGCGGAGCCTGGTTTGAGAATCATCACCCCCTTTTTCCAACGGTCACCCATTTCCACCATTTCGGGGAAATCGGCATAACGCCTCAACACACCGGAAAACACCTTTTCCAGGTCGGCCAGGCTGATCTGGCTGCCACCACCCTCTCCTTCCACTTCCAGATTAGAATCTTCAATGAGCTTAAGCCCGGTAAAGCTGTTGGCGATTTCTTTGTCGCCTTTATGCAGGAAGAACACCCGTGTGGTGGTCAATGATTTTTTTGTTACGATGCCCACGCCAAACTGCGGGTGCTCTACTTTTGCGCCAATGGCATAATCAATGGTTTCCATAAAAAATTATTCATAAGGGTTTATCAAAATAACAAAAATACAATTTTTAGCTGGGCCTGTTTTTTTACATGATATTAACTTATTGTTTTGTAGTTTTGATATCTGATACGTTTACAGACCAAGCCATTCATTTCATTAAGATGACCAAAGCCGGATTTGACGAAACGAGCTACGATGGTGACCGCACACTGGTCGACCTGTTGATATTGCATGGCTTGGTCGTCACCATGGATGCGTCTTCCCGTGTGCTGGAAGACGGGGCCGTGGCAGTCAGTGATGGCAAAATCCTGGAGATTGGAGATACCGCAGCCATCTGCTCGAAGTATCGTGGGAAAAAAGTTCTCGATGCCCGCCGAAAAATCGTTATGCCCGGACTGATCAACGCCCACACCCACGCCCCGATGAACATCTTCCGCGGCTTTGCCGACGACCTGCCCCTGAACGAGTGGCTATATAACTATATCTTTCCCCTGGAAACAGAATTCGTAAACCGCGACAACGTACAACTGGGCACCCGGCTGGCCATTGCCGAAATGCTGCGCAGCGGCACCACCACCTTCAACGACATGTATTATTACGTTGATGTGATGGCAGGGGTGATCGATGAGTTGGGGATCCGCGCCATCCTCGCCAATGCCCTGGTGGACTTACCCGTACACAACGGAAAAACGCTCGACAAAGCCCTGAAACAGGTAGAAGAGATCATGCAAAACTGGAATGGCCATCCGCGCATCCAGGTGGGTGTGGCCGCCCACGCCCCCTACACGGCAAAACCAAATGTCTACCAGGCAGCCAAAGCCCTGGCCGACAAATACAATGTCCTGCTGCACACCCACCTGTCAGAAACCCGCTGGGAGTTTGACCTGATCCTCGAAAGGTACGGCTTCACCCCCGTCCAGCATCTGGAGAACATCGGGGTGCTGGCATCCAACCTGGTGGTTGCCCACGCCATCCACCTCACCCGGGAAGACATGGAGTTGCTCGCCCATCGTGACGTGGGGGTTGCCCATAACCCCCAGTGCAACATGAAACTTGCCAACGGCACCGCCCCCATCCCCGAGCTACTCAAGCTGGGAGTACGCATCGGCATCGGCACCGACGGGGTGGCATCTAACAACGACCTCGATCTTTTCGATGAGATCCGCTCCGCAGCCCTGGCGCAAAAACTCATCAACGGCGATC
>PXAA01000106.1 GCA_003567205.1 Bacteroidales bacterium | reverse complement strand
GTACTTTTATACCTATAATCCCTACTATTACGGGATGAGTATTTACATGGGTTTCAGTCCGACGCCTTTCTACTTTGGCGGCTACTATGCAAGCCATTTCTATAGTCCATTCTGGCGTCATTACCACTGGCATAACCCATGGTATGGCTTTTACCCGGGATCGTTCTGGGCCGGCTACCACTATGGATTCCTTGCCGGTTTCCACACCGGTTTCTGGCACCCCTATTATTACGGATATGGCTTTGGATATGGCGCGTACGGTTATTGGGGATATCCCGGCTATTATTACTACAACAGCTTTGATGGCAGCACCGCTTACCATTACGGTCCCCGCGGTGCAACCGGCAGCACTGTAGGACGCCCAGGCGACGGACGCACACAAACCTCAGGGCGTACCGGTTTTGCCCAGAACTTTGAAGAAAGAACCTATATTGACGATGACGGCAGGCGCCAGGTATTTTCACAAAGGGAACAGGCTTCCGCCAGGGAAGATAGCAGGGAAGCACTGCAATCACGAAGCAGGCTGGATCAAAGCGAGCGTCCGGCCACCCCGGAAATTGCCAGGGGAGAAGAAACACAACTGACCCGGGAAGAAACCGCAAGGCCCGATAGGGTGCGTGAAGAAAGCGCAACCCAGGTAAGGGAAACCAGGGAAGCCTATCAGCCCGGGAGACACATAGAAGAATACCAGGCACCTGCCAGGGAACAGTATGAAAGGGTCACCCGTGAACGTTATACAAGGCCCGAACAGGCCAGTCCGGAACGTCAGACCCAGGAAGGCCGGAGTTCAAATTATACCATGCCCAGGTCATATACTTCGCCAAGCTACCAGCAGCCAAGTACGCCGCAACGGACAAGGCCGGCTACCACCACAAGGCCCACGCGTGAAACAACCGCACCCGGCAGGGTTACACAGCCCCCGGCCAGGCCGGCAACCCAACCAACACAAAGGCCTGCTACCCAGCCTTCACGCACCGAAAGGGGCCAGCCAAGCTACACGCCGCCAAGCCGTCAGCCTTCGAGGACAACTACTGCACCTGCCAGGTCGACCACTCCGAGCAGAAGCACAACAGCACCTTCAAGGAGCAGTTCCTCCAGGACTGCAAGCCCGCCGGCCAGAAGTTCATCGTCGGGCAGAAGCTCCGGAACCAGCTCAGGCAGCAGTTCCTCAAGCAGAAGCTCATCCGGTGGCAGGAACAGATAATGAATTTCGTGACGAATCCTCCTAAATAATCACCACCTCCCGGCATTCCCGGTTTCCGGTTTTCGCCGGGAGGTTTTTTAACCAGGCCAAGTTAAAAAAACAATAATATGAAAAAGTTAGTGTTGTCACTGATCATCAGTTTTACATTTCTTTCCGCTGCCCATGCGCAAAATGAAATGGATGCATTGCGTTACTCCCAGATATTTCCAGGTGGCACAGCACGTTTTGCCGGCATGGGAGGGTCTTTTGGTGCGCTTGGCGGAGATTTTTCTGCGCTGAGCATCAATCCGGCCGCCATTGGTATTTACAGGGGTTCCGAGTTTACCATCACCCCGGTACTCAATTACAGCCAGGTAGAAAGCCGCTATTTCGGCAACTGGGAAGATGACATGAAATACAACTTCAACCTGAACAATGCAGGCATAGTGTTTGCTTTTCCTGTTGGAAGCGAGCTCAGCAGCGGGGGTTGGCAATTTGTAAATATTGGTTTGGGCATCAACCGGCACAACAATTTCAACGACCGTTGGATTGCCGGCGGGTTCAACCCGTATAGCTCTAAAATGGCTGGTATATTGCAACAAGCACAGCGTGAGGGTCATGTAGACAACCTGGATCCTTTTTCAACCGGGCTTGCGTGGGAAACATGGTTGCTGGGCGAAGATGAGGACGGGTTTTTTGCAGACATGTTGCATGGTGTTGAACAATACCAGGAAACATATACAGCGGGGTCGGTCCGTGAATTTGTCCTTTCCATTGGGGCGAACTATAACGACCGTCTCTACCTGGGGGCAACCGTAGGGTTTCCGTCTGTTTCCTATGAAGAAGAAAGCATTTTCCACGAAGAAGACACGCAGCAAACCAACCCGATATTTAACTCCATGACCTATACCAACCAGTTTAAGACCACGGGCAGCGGATATAACTTCAAACTGGGGGCAATCGTCCGGCTGACAGACGTAATACGCCTGGGCGGAGCCTTTCATTCACCCACTTTTTATGAACTCAGAGACAGGTACAACGCCACAATGCGTTCAGATCTGGACCTGGATTATGATTCCAGGGTCGCCCGTTCACCCGAAGGAAGGTTCGATTATGAGCTGAACACACCCATGAAGTTGATCGGAAGCCTTGGTCTTGTTTTTGGTGCGAATGGTCTGATCAATATCGACTACGAATATATTGACTATACAAAAGCTCGCCTGCGTAGCAGCGACTACCTGTTTACTGAAGAAAACAGGAGCATCCGGGAAGCATTCACCATCCAGCACAATATCCGTGTCGGCGGGGAGGTGCGGTTAAATCCCCTGCTTTTGCGTGCCGGTTACGGATTTTACTCCAACCCTTACCGGTCTGAGGTCAATGATGCACAACGCTCGATGATTTCTGTGGGCATGGGCATCCGTGAATCGGATTATTTTATCGACTTTTCCTATACTTATAGTTTTTATTCGGAAGATTACTATTTATATAAGCTTGAAAGCGACCATCCGGAAGATTATAACCTGCCGGGCGACCAGTGGCACCCTCCCCTGGTCAACAGGGATTTTTCTGCCAGCAGTTTCAGGCTGACACTGGGCAGACGCTTCTGACACATAAAAAAACCGGGCGCCAATGCCCGGTTTTTCATTTTTATGCAATGGTTTGTCTATGCTTCCCTGACAATATTGATGATCTCTTCATCCACCAGTATCCTGCCGCAATACTCGCAAACGATGATCTTTTTATGCAGCCGGATGTCCAGGTGGCGCTGTGGCGGGATTTTATTGAAACAACCACCGCAGGCATCCCTTTCAACAGGTACAACAGCCAGACCGTTCAGTGCATTATCACGGATACGCTGATAAGCAGCCAATAACCGGCCTTCAATTTTGTCGCGCTGCTCTTCGGCTCTCTTTAATAACCCGGCTTCATCTTTTTCTGTTTCGGCCACAATATCATTGAGCTCTGCTTTCTTGGCTTCCAGGTCCTGTTTTCTTTCATCCAGTTCTTCCACCCCCTGCTTGACCAATTCACTCTTCACCTCCACTTCAGTCGCAAACTCTTTCATTTTCTTTTCGGCCAACTGTGCCTCCAGGGTTTGAAATTCAATTTCTTTCGATAAAGAATCATATTCACGGTTGTTGCGCACATTCATCTGCTGCGCTTCATATTTTTTAATCAGTTCGAGGCTTTCCTGTGCGGAGATCTTTTTATTGGAGATCTCGGTTTCCAGGTCTTTTATTTCCTGGTTGAATTTTTCCACCCTGGTTTCCAAACCGGCAATTTCATCTTCCAGGTCCTGCACTTCCAGCGGGAGCTCGCCCCTTACGCTTCGCAAACGGTCAATATTAAAGTCTATGGTTTGCAGCTGGAACAAGGCAATCAGTTTATTCTTTACACTCTTCTCAATATTTTCTTCGGTGGCTGTTTCGGGAACAGCAACGGGTGATCCCTCAGTACCGGTACTCGGATTGATCATTTTTCCGGCACTCTGTACTTTTTTCTTGGTTTTGGTGCTTTTAGCCATATGTGCTTCTTGTGTTTTGTATTGTTTATCAAGGGTTTAGTAATAAGCTATCGGATTGGTATCCACTTCCGAAACAAAGAGTGCAAAGTTAATCATTTTTTTCTTAACAATATCATGTAGCAAGTCCCTGGCAAACTGTTCGGTCTCGAAATGCCCGGCATCCACCAATAGAATTTCTCCCAGGGCATCAAAAAATTGATGATACTTCACATCACCCGTCACAAAGGCCTGTGCCCCAGACTTTATTGCCCCGGGTAAGAGAAAGGCACCTGAGCCACCACACAGGGCCACGGACCGGATGAGTTGATAGCCGGTACGGGAGTGTTTCAGACAGGCTGTGCCCAGCTTGTCCTTTACCATGCCAAGAAAGGCTTCCACAGGCATGGCATCAGCCAGTTCTCCGACCATCCCCGGGCCGGCCTGGTCGTAATCATTGTCGAGCAGGTAAATATCATAGGCAACCTCTTCGTATGGATGGCTGGCCTTCATGGCAGCAATGATCTCCTGTTTGATATAGGAAGGGAAAACGGTTTCGATACGCTCTTCCGGTTCATAGTGCAATTCGTTTATGTTTCCAACAAAAGGGCTGGCCCCTTCACCGGCACGGAATGAGCCTTTGCCTTCCGCACTAAAGCTGCAACAATCATAATCGCCTATATGTCCGGCCCCGGCCTGGAATATTGCTGCACGGACTTTATCTGCATGGTCTTTCGGACAGAAAGTAACCAGTTTCATCAACTGCGATTTTGCCGGTTGCAACACACGCATATTCTGTAATCCCAATCGATTGCCCAGATAATGGTTTACCCCGTACCGGATGTTGTCGAGATTTGTATGCACCGCAACCACAGCGATCCCATGTCTGATGGCTTCAATGATCACCTGTTCCCTGTAGTTGTCGCCGCTTATACGGGTCAGGCCTTTAAATATCAGGGGATGATGTGATATGACCAGGTCGCATTTCTTCCTAATGGCCTCGGCCATCACTTCAGGGGTGGCATCCAGGCATATTAGTCCGCGGGTCACCTCCTGTTGGGGCGAACCGATCTGAATGCCTGAATTATCATACGATTCCTGCAAAGCAAAAGGCGCTTCCGCATCAAGCGCCCGGATAAGGTCTTTTAAAATCATAATTACGATATTTTCGGTGTGTTTCAAATATACGGTAATTTTTGTTGAGGTGTTGAATTGTTAAGTTGTTGTGATGTTTGGGTCATCTCATCGGGAAAAAATATTGTTTACCTTTGACACATGAACTGGTTTCGTATTCTTCTGCTGCCCTTTGCCATGCTTTACGGGCTGGGGGTCTGGTTTCGCAACCTGTTGTTTGACACCGGGCTGCTCCCATCCAGGCAATTCTCCGTGCCGGTAATCAGCGTAGGGAATCTTAGTGCCGGTGGCGCAGGCAAAACGCCCCATGTGGAGTACCTGGTCAGGCTTCTCAGTGAAAAATATACCATTGCCGTGCTTAGCCGCGGTTATAAAAGAAAAACAAAATCCTATGTTTTGGCCGGTCCGGATTCTACCGCCAGGGATATCGGGGATGAGCCCCTGCAGATATACAAAAAATTTTCCGGCATATATGTCGCCGTACACGAAAAGCGCCGGGCAGGGATCAACATCCTTTTAAAGCAGCATCCGGACATCAATCTGATCATACTGGATGATGCTTTTCAGCACAGATATGTAAAACCTGGCCTTAACCTGCTACTTACCGGGTATTATAATCCATTTTTCAAAAACTTTTTGCTTCCGGTGGGAAACCTTCGGGAGGCAAAATGCAGGGCCAAACGGGCCGACGCGCTCATTGTCACCAAAACCCCCCATGTGTTTTCCCCGCTCGACCGCCGTTATTTTTTACGGAAACTGCTTCGGTACCAGCTGAAAAATATCTTTTTTTCGGGTCTGGAGTATCAACCAATGATACCATTGACCAATGATACACCAAAAACACCACCGGGAAAGATAAAAACCGTTTTTCTGCTTACCGGAATTGCGTGGTCAGAATCGCTCGAAGAACACCTGAAGGACCGTTGCCAGGAACTCATCGTCCACAAATATCCGGACCATCACCAGTTTACAGCAAAAAACCTGAAAAAACTGCGAAATCATTATCATAAAAACATTAGCCATTGCAAGGCGGTCGTCACCACCGAAAAAGACGCCATGCGTCTGCAGGATACTTTACTCCAGGAGCATTTTTCAGGGATCCCGGTGTATTGCCTTCCCATCACAGTTGTGTTCAAGAACAAGGAGAAAGAGAAGTTCGACCAGATGGTTTTCCGGTTTTTGAAGAAATACAAGTAATTCACAATCCCGTTTTTCATAAAAACAGGGAATACCCCAAAAAGGCGTTCCCTGCTTTGTACAACGATAAAAATTCGCTCTCTAGAACGGGAGGTCATCCTCTTCTGGTGGCGAATCCGGCGCCGGCAGATCAGACGGGGCTTCCGTGCCGGACGCTTTTTCCCCTTTTTCCTGATCGGGGCGTCCGCCAACGAAATTGATCACATCACCAACAACTTCTGTCGTATAGCGCTTATTGCCTTCCTTATCCTCCCACTGGCGCGTTTGCAAACGCCCTTCCACATAAACCATCCTGCCTTTGCTTAAATACTTCTCAGCCAGTTCGGCACGGTTCCGCCACAACACGACCTGGTGCCATTCGGTCCTTTCGGTCATTTCACCATCCTTGCCCTTAAAGTATTCATTGGTCGCCAGCGGGAAGCGGGCAACCTTCACCCCACTTTCAAGGGTCATGATGTCGGGGTCCTTACCGAGGTTCCCCAATAGGATTACTTTGTTTACTCCTGCCATAATATTAGTTTTTATGTGAAAAATTTAATTGTACATGCTAAATTAAAACCTTTTTATACTAAATGAAAACTTTTTTTGCCAAACGGCGAAAAATATAATGTAAACGAACAGTCTCCCGAAGATAGAAAAAATGCAAAAGATATCTTAAAAAAAGTTTCCTAAGTGCGTAATTAATTGAATTATTGTATAACTTTATAGTATATAAACAATACCAAACACATGAAGTAATGAAAAAGATAAAAAACATTGCCTTGTTAGTCCTTTTTGCCGGTTTTTTCGGATTAACCTTCACAGCATGTGAAAAAGACGAAACCTTCGATCCCGAAGAAGCAAAAACCGAACTTCTGAACGCAGGCGACGAGATCATGGGAAACATAGCGCTGATGATGGGTTCACCACCCATGGAATCCATGATGTTCCTGATGGAGCTGATGGATATGGACATTATCCTGTTCAAGTCATTTATGGGTTCCGTAGCCCAGGAGCCTCACCTGGTAGCCACCCCTGGGCTGAACCAGCTCATGCATATCAGCCGTGAAGTGGTGTCGGCCAAACAGGATGACTTTTTTGACAACGGTGTGTATGAGTACAATTTTGATTATGGTGGTTTTCTGCTTGTAGATCCCAATGTACCCTACATCCAGTTTATTTACCCGGCCAACCCAGAGGCATATGGCGCGCAGCAACTGAACGGGTCGCTGACCATTGAAAACCTCGAATTTCAGGTGGTTGTCATTGACGGGTATACAGAGATCATACCCAGCAGGGCCGATATTACCAAAACCATTGATGACCAGGTGGTCCTGACGCTTAATTTACAGTTTACCTATAATGATCAGGGAATGCCCGTAAACGGTTCGATCAGCATGAACATGCCTCCATACAGCATGAACATGACTTTTAGCGGCAGCAACCAGGATTTTTCAACCACCATGAACCTTTCCCAGAACGGAACGGTGCTGATCAGTGCTGATCTGACAGGAACTTACACCCCCGACAACGAATACCTGCAGATGATTCAGGGTGATTTCCAGATCACACCCCTGCTTTTCAAAGGCAAAATCTACCCGGAAAACATAGAAAACTGTGGTGATG
>PXAA01000102.1 GCA_003567205.1 Bacteroidales bacterium | reverse complement strand
GCAGACTTGGGGTGTTGGTTTCGAAGTCAAAGTGCAGTTCTTCGTATACATCCCAGAACACATAATTCAGGGCCATGCCAACCATTAAATCAGGCGTGACCTGGTAAGAAAGGCCAAAATCAAGGTTTGCCGGTAATGGCAAGCTTACAGCCACTTTGTTTTCGGCAGGGAAAAACCCCGCCAGGGAAGCAGGTACGCTGAATAAAGCATCCGCATCATCCACTTCCATGTCAATTTTGGAGCGATAACTCAAACCGATTTGGATACCTGCCGGATGTTCATATTGCACCCCGGCATTGAAACCATAATTTGACGTACTCCCCTCAATGTTTACCCGGCCTTCGCCATCGGGCCCCTGAACGGGTAAGGCCCGCTCCATTTCCACAGCGCCATACGCATATATAAGACCAGCGCCAACCGACAAGTGATCAGTCAGCTTGTAAGAGATTGTAGGCTGGATGGTAATGGCCATCAGCGATATTTCCTGGATCAGAAATCGACCCGCCCAGGCATCTTCCCAGGCCAGGCTGTTGCCATAGGGTGTATTCACAGCCAAACCGGCAGCCAACCTGTCGGTGATTTTACCGGCTACATAAAAGTAAAATGGCGTACCCGGCGGGTTGTCGGTCTTGGCCTGGTAGAGCGATGGTTGTTTCATCTGAAAGGCGGTACTGGCAAAAATGCCGCTGACACCGGCCTGCACTTCGAATTGATCCGGCATCATGACCAGTGCACCGGGGTTATAAAATGCAGCACTGGCGTCCAGTGAAAGAGATGTGCCTATCAGGCCCATGCCGATTTGCTTGTGCCCATGCAAACTTACCTGATAGCCTCCGGCAAAAGCGTTGCCGGTTACAGCCAATAGCAAGAGGGCGCTAATCATAAAATTTCGCATACGTAAGAAATTTGGTTAAAGAAAATGCGTCATTCGCTGTTATTATTAATAAAGGGGGGCAAGATAAAAAAAAATAATGATATTAAACAAATGTTTATGGCAAAATTATACATAGCGGAAGCTGCTGCCTCCAATAAATTCCCTCAGGATTGAGGTGGGTGGGATATCTTTGGGGTCGATGGGTACCAGTAGCGAGAGCATGCGATTCAGGCGATTCACCTCTTCGCGGATCTGTTCATTTTCGGCCTTTTCTGCCCTGGCGATGCCTGGTGCGTAATGTGCAAATACCGCCGGCTCGTAAACAAGTGCGGAGTTAAAAATGGCATGGGCGCTTTCCTGAAAAGGGAAAATACTTTGGTATTCATTTTGCAAAACGTCGGGCCACCGTTGTATGGTTTCATTAAAGTTATATCCCCTGAACAAATGATCACGGACCAGGCGACGGATCAACCGAAGGTCGGATGTGGATAAAGGAAGGTGGTCATGGATATTCAGGGTGCTCAATGCTGACACATATAAACGGTAAGATTCAACATCCATCATATCCCGCCAAAGTTCCGGGTTCAGGCCATGAATGCCTTCAACTATGATATAGGTATCAGACGATATTTGTGTTGCTTCTTTTTCAGGGGTGGCCCCCATGCCATCAAAATGATATTTGGACAGATGTACTGGCTTGCCCATGAGCAAGTCATTGATATTGTTCCTGAAAAGGTCCAGGTCCAGGGCTGTGATCAGTTCAAAATTCTTCATTCCGGTGACCGGGTCGTCCGGAATTGCGCTGTGTGGCAAGTAGAAATTGTCCAGCGACAGAACAAGTACCTTTTTTTTCATCACTTGGAATTCAATACCCAATCGGTTGGCAGCGGTTGTTTTTCCGGAAGAGGTGGGCCCGGACAGGAATACCACCCTGGGGTTCCCGGGGTGAGACAATATCTCATCTGCGATCTGACTGAGGCGCCTGGCCTGGTAGGCTTCTGATAACTTGATGAATTCAGGCAGACGGCCCTGGGTGATCACATCATTGAGCTCCGCGAAACTTGCAACCCCCAGGTACTTCATGGTTTCTTCAGTTTCTTCGAAACCAAGGAAGTATTTACTGTTTTTGGCCTCTTCGGGCATAACCCGTTCAAAAAAAGCAAGATCTGCTATGAGAAAGAAACCCCTGTTAAATGGCGCTAACCTGAAATGAATGAGCGTGTCGTAGTTTTTTTGTATGTGATTGAGCAAGAGTTCTCCATAGCCATTCAGATGTGCCAGGTGCAGGCCTTCCGGCTCCCGGCGATGTACTTTGGATTTGATCAGGTGGATGATGTCGGTGCGTTTGCTGGCCTCAAAATAACGCAACAGATTTTCAACAGGGAATACTTCGTGATGAAAACGCTCATTTTGGGAAATCATATACCTGATGCGTTTGCCGATTGCTTCCAGTTCTTCCGGACTTACGATGTAATCTTTAAAAAAACCGTACACGCCACCCGGGATACTGTAAGCAATGTAGAAATCTTTGTTCTTAAGTTCTATACTAGCCGCTTTATTGAATAATACCAGCAAGGGTTCCATCAGATTCCGGAATGAATGCTGCAAGGCCTCCGGCCGGGAACGGAAATCTTGAAATTGCGGTGCGACGTTATTTGCCATTTTTTTGTTCAAAATGCTTAACAGGTTGGCAATTAATAATTTTGGGGGCACAAAGGTACAAATTTATCCTAAGTCTGAGAAGTAAATGAAGATTGCCAATTTCTTTTTTTATTGTGAATTTGGCAAAATGGTTGTAGGTTTGTCCCGGAAAAAACAACCATCAAAAATATTTTGCGCATGACTGATTTATCGACAAAATACATGGGGCTTACACTCCGCAGCCCTGTTATTGTGGGCAGTTCAGGCCTTACGAAAAGCATAGGGAACCTTGAGTTGATCAACCAGAAAGGGGCCGGTGCCGTTGTACTCAAATCTTTGTTTGAAGAGCAAATCAAGTTTGAAGTGCGCAAAGTGTTTTCTTATGATGAAACGCAAAGTGCGTACACCGAAGCAGAGGATTATATTAAAAATTATGCCCGCGAACAGACGCTGGATGAGTATCTGAACCTTTTGCAGGAGGCTAAAAACAAGCTGCCGATCCCGGTGATTGCAAGCATTAATTGTACCACCGCCGGGGAATGGCCGGTATTTGCAAAGAACATAGAAAAAGCCGGTGCCGATGCCCTGGAGCTGAATGTTTTTGCACTGCCTTCCGATATAGATGTGGAAGGAAAGACCTATGAAAAGATTTATTTTGATGTGGTTGAGAATGTTAAAAAAGAGATCTCCATACCCATTTCCCTGAAAATTTCCACCTATTTTTCAGGTCTGGCAAACATGGTGAAAAAACTATCATGGACGGGCGTACAAGGTATTGTACTCTTTAACCGTTTCTTTAATCCGGACATAGACATTGATAATTTCCGGATAAAAGCAGGTCACCTGTATAGCGATCCGGAAGAGATCACCGCTTCATTGCGTTGGATTGCCATACTGTCCGGACAATTGCAGACAGACCTCTGCGCTTCTACCGGTGTTCATGACGGGAAAGGAGTTATCAAACAGCTTCTGGCCGGCGCCCACGCCGTACAGGTGTGTTCCACCTTGTATAAAAACGGCTTTGACCATCTGGATCTGATACACCAGGAGATCAATCAGTGGATGGAAAAACACAATTACCGGAACATATCAGACTTCCGCGGCATCATGAGCCAGAAGATGACCAAAAATCCTTCCGCATTTATGCGTGTGCAATTCATGAAACATTTTGCCGGTATTGAGTAGTTGATGTAGCCTGCTTGAAGCCATTAAACTTTTTTTGTTTATTGTTGTTTGATTATTGGTTGTAATCAAAATTAAACAATGTATGAATTCAAGAATTAAAACCAGTATACTGCCCCTTCTTGTGGCAGCAGGTGTCATTATTGCTGCTTTTGCGGTTTTCTCAATATTCAGTGGTTCAGGCTCCTATGAGACAACTGCCGCCACACATGATGCACAAACTTCTTATGTAATTGACCTTGATACCGAGGGCTTTGTTGCAGCCATTTCAAATGGGGTGGTTCTGGTTGACTTCTGGGCCACCTGGTGTGCGCCCTGTCGTATTCAAAACCCCATATTGGAAGAGCTGGCCCGGGAGATCCATCACCTGGCCGATATTGCCAAGCTGGACGTGGATGATCATGGAAGCATTGCCGCTCGCTTTGGGGTCCGGAGTATTCCCACCCTGATCCTTTTCAAGGACGGTGAACCGGTGGAACGTTTTGTCGGGGTGCAGCAAAAAGAGACGCTCCGGGCGGCCATCGAAAAATCCCTGTAAATAAATTCATTTAATCACATATATAAATATATCATGGAAAATTTAACCAAGGAAGTATTTAAAGAAAAAGTATTTGACTTCGAAAACAATAAGGAGTGGAATTTTGCAGGGGATAAACCATGCATCATTGATTTCTATGCCGATTGGTGTGCGCCCTGCCGTACCCTGACGCCCGTCATGGAAGCGTTGTCGGAAGAATACAAGGGAAAGGTTGATATTTATAAAATAGATACCGAAAAAGAACAGGAACTTGCGACAATGTTTGGCATTCGCAGTATCCCGTCAATTCTTTTTGTTCCCCAGAAAGGGCAGCCCCAAATGGCTACCGGTGCATTGCCCAAAGATGCCATGGAAAAAGCCATTGAAGAAGTATTGGGCGTCAAAAACTGATTGTGCCTTATGGAATCAAAGCATATAGACAATAAAGAAGATGGCACCCGGGAGAAAAAAAAGCCTCTGCTCCCCCGTATGCTTGACCAGCGTCGCTATTTGTGGGTGGTTGGTGCCTTTACACTTCTTGGTGTGGTCGGGGGCTATACCTATTATGCCCTGATCGGATGCAAAACCGGTGGTTGTGCCATTACTTCCAGTCCATACGTGAGTATGGCGTATGGCGGTTTGCTAGGATACCTGATGCCTGGTTTTTTTGTTAAGAAAGAAGAAACAGGCAAATAAGCCAATATATCGGTTTGTTACCCGCCCT
Organism: Bacteroidales bacterium; assembly: GCA_003567205.1. Taxonomy (GTDB): domain Bacteria; phylum Bacteroidota; class Bacteroidia; order Bacteroidales; family UBA7960; genus PUPG01. The sequence continues at coordinate 22,862 of PXAA01000102.1, read as the reverse complement.
ATTTGGGTGCAATTTTTAACAGGTATGCCCCGAGTATGCCAAAAAGGATGTTTGGTATCCATACGGCAATCATGGGATGAAGGTTCCCGTTGGTGGCAAAAGTGGTGGTAACCTGCATGAATAAAATAAATGCAAAGCTCAGGGTAATCCCCGCACCCAGATGCAGCCCAATGCCTCCCCGGACTTTTTGACTCGATAAGGCCATGCCGATAAAAGTAAGTACCAGGGTGGCAAAAGGAAATGCCATGCGCCGGTGTTTTTCCACTTCGTAAAAGCTAACCGCTTCGGATCCCTTAAGCCGTTCATTGGCGATGAACCTGTTCAATTCCCTGTAATTCATGGTTTCCATGTCTTTCAGGTTCAGGATAAAGTCGTAGGGGCTAAAAGGCAACAGGGTATCCATTTCGCGTCCGAAACGAAGCTTTTCTTCCAGGCCATCTATTTCGCGTATGTTATAATTCTTTATGGTCCAGGTACCTTCTTCAATATTGTAATTTGCCTGATTGGCAATCATTTTGTATGTCAGCTTACCGTCCTCAATCTTTTCGAGGCTGAAACGAAAACCGGTATTTGTCCGTTCGCTGAATGACTCCAGGTATATAAATATGCCGGGCCTGACCTGCATGTGCACATTCCGGCCAAGAAATGTATCGGGTTTCCTGACATACTGGCTTTCAAACTCCAGTCTTTTTTCATTGGCGGGGGGAATTACTACATTAGACAGGTAAACCGACACTATTGAGAGCAGGATGGCTGAAAAAAGGTACGGCCGCAACAGCCGTTTAAAACTGATCCCGGAACTCAGTATGGCAATGATTTCGGTATTGAGGGCCATGCGGGAGGTAAAAAATACAACGGTGATGAAGGTGAACAGCGGACTGAACAGGTTGATAAAGTAGGGAATGAAATTCACATAGTATACCAGGATAATGTCGCGCAGGGGTGCCTCGTTATCAATAAATTTGTCGATCTTTTCCGACAGGTCGAAAATCACCACGATCAATATGATGAGGGAAATGGCATATACAAAAGTCCCCAGAAATTTTCGAATGATGTATATGTCCAGTTTTTTCAGCATGGAGCGGCTACCCCTTTTGGTAATGATCCCTTTTTACAGGGATTAACGGATCAAAGATACGCTTATTTTATAATCGCCGGGACACCTTTTCGACCATCTGCTTCTTCCAGTTGGCAAAACTGTTCTGCAGTATTTCCTGCCTGGCTTCTTTCACAAGCCGGAAATAAAAACGCAAATTGTGCAGGGTGGCAAGCATTGGCCCCAGCATTTCTCCCGCAATAAAAAGATGCCTTAGGTAAGCCCGGCTGTAAGTCTGATCTGCAAAGGTGTCTCCATCAGGGTCGATGGGGGAGAAATCATTTTCCCATTTTTTATTCCTGATGTTGATGATGCCCTCGCGAGTGAATATCATGCCATTGCGTGCGTTCCTGGTGGGCATCACACAGTCGAACATGTCTACCCCCAGGGCAATGCACTCGATGATATTTGCCGGGGTGCCGACACCCATCAGGTAACGCGGTTTTTCCTTTGGCAGGATAGAACAAACAAGGGCAGTCATTTCATACATGATATCTGTTGGTTCACCCACCGATAATCCGCCAATGGCATTTCCGTCGCGCCCGCATTCACTCACAAAGTTTGCCGATACTTCCCTCAGATCCTTGTATATGCTGCCCTGCACAATGGGAAACAAAGATTGCTTATAACCATAGAGGCCACCGGTGTTATCAAATTGTTTGCAACAGCGTTTGAGCCAATCGTGGGTAAGCTTCATGGATTTTTCCGCATACTTGTATTCGCAGGGATAGGGCGTGCATTCATCAAATGCCATAATTATATCGGCACCAATGGCTCGCTGAATATCAATGGCCTTTTCGGGCGAAAAAAAATGGGATGATCCGTCAATGTGCGACCGGAAGGTTACCCCGTCATCGTCAAGTTTTCTGCGTTCTGCCAGCGAATAAACCTGGTAGCCGCCGCTGTCGGTCAATACCGGCCGTTTCCAGGCCATGAACCGGTGAATGCCGCCTGCTTTCTGAAGAATACCCAGCCCGGGCCGCAGATACAGGTGGTACGTGTTCCCGAGGATGATCTCTGCTTTTACTTCTTCTTCCAGATCTTTAACATGGATGGCTTTGACGGTGGCTGCCGTTCCTACCGGCATAAAAACGGGGGTTTCTATGCTCCCGTGGTCTGTGGTGATGAGCCCGGCCCTGGCCTCGCTATACTGATCACACGCCTTTAGTGTAAACTTCATTCACTGCGTTTTATTTTTCCCAAAGATAGAAAGTATTCACATAGATTAGGTATTTTTGCAGGGATGGAGGGGAAAGCCGGACATACCGAAAAAGCCAGGCGCGACCTGGAACTATTGCAGGATGCAATCGGGAATGGCAATCAGATGGCTTATGCCGAACTGATGAAGTTGTATAAAGACACCATTTTTTACATGCTACTGAAGATGACAGGCAATCCCGAAGATGCCGAAGACCTTTGTATAGAAACCTTCGGCAAGGCATTTACCAATATCCATCAATACAATGAAAAATATGCATTCAGCACATGGCTGTTTAAAATTGCCACAAATCATTGCATTGATTTTATCAGGAAGCAAAAAAAGAATGTGCTGAAACAGGAAGCCAATGAAGACCTGGAAGAACCCGAAGACAAATTTCATTTTGTAGCTGATATGATGAATCCTGAAGAAAAGTTTATTCGGGGACAGAAGGTAGAGTTGGTCCGACAGGTAGTTGACACCCTGAAGCCAAGATACCGGAAACTGATTGCTTTGCGTTATTTTGAAGAGCAAAGCTATGAAGAAATTGCCAGGGCACTTGACTTGCCATTGGGTACAGTAAAAGCGCAGCTTTTCCGTGCCAGGGAGTTTTTGTATCATGCCCTGAAAAACATGAAAGAACGTATTTGATCACCATAAAACAATATCAGTATGAAGACTTCTATTTTGCGCAACCTGGTTCTGGCCGCTTTTATGTTTGCCGGCTATGCTTCTTTTGCCCAAATTGAGTATTACAAGCACGATACAGTTGAAGATATTCTCATTGAATACCGGTGGCAGCGTGCAAGTATCTTCCGGAAGAATCCGGATGCATTGTTAAACCTGAAAATCAACAATCATTCGTACGATTTTGTAGAGGTAAGGTTTACTGTGGCTTTTTACCGCGATGAACAAATTTATTTTGAAAGCCAGGAACAGTTTCTCTGTCTTGCCCCCGGCGCAAGCCGGAGAGGCGCCCGTGCGGGTCTGCGTTTCTCAGCCCCTGGAATCAAAAGGGAAACTGTTACCAAAGACTGGTTTTCCTGGGACCTGCCCTATGTCGATGTCAGGGTGGTTGACAGCTGCGAATGATACAGAGTTTTTATAGTCAAAGCCTTTACCCATGGACACACAATCATTTCAGAAGGCCATACTGCAGGGTATCCCCAATGAATTGCCCGACCCAAAACCCTATGATGCCAGTTTGAATCACGCCCCGCGGCGAAAGGATATATTGACTACTGCTGAAAAAAAACTGGCAGTTAAAAATGCCTTGCGGTATTTTCCGGAAACATTTCACAAAATACTGGCTCCTGAGTTTGCTAAAGAGTTGAAAGATTACGGTCGCATCTATATGTATCGCTTCCGTCCTGATTACCACATTAATGCACGCAGGATAGATGTTTTTCCGCACCGTTCGGTGCAGGCAGCAGCCATTATGCTCATGTTGAGCAACAACCTCGATCATGCGGTGGCACAGCACCCCGATGAACTGATCACCTACGGGGGCAACGGGGCTGTATTTCAGAACTGGGCACAATATTTACTGACCATGAAATACCTGGCGGAAATGTCGGATGAGCAGACGCTCGTGTTGTATAGCGGGCATCCCATGGGGCTTTTCCCTTCCCATTCAGGGGCACCCCGTTTGGTGATTACCAACGGCATGATGATTCCCAATTATTCTTCATCGGATGACTGGGAGCGTTTTAACGCCTTGGGCGTTACCCAATATGGTCAGATGACGGCGGGGTCTTTCATGTATATTGGTCCGCAGGGGATTGTACATGGCACCGCCATCACGATCCTGAATGCCGGAAGGTTGCTGAAGCAAGGCAATGGTGACCTGGCGGGGAAGCTTTTTGTGTCTAGCGGGCTGGGCGGTATGTCGGGCGCGCAGGCCAAAGCTGCTGTAATAGCAGGGGTTATTGGTGTGGTTGCCGAAATAAATCCCAAGGCCACCCAAACCCGCTATGCGCAAGGATGGGTTGATGAGGTGTATGATGATCTGGATGCCCTCCTGGAGCGCATCTGCCAGGCCAGGGAAAAAAAAGAAGCGGTTTCGCTGGCTTACCAGGGCAATATCGTTGATTTGTGGGAGAAATTTGCGGCTGCCGGCACGGAGACAGAGCTGGGTTCTGACCAAACCTCATTGCACAACCCCTATGCGGGAGGATATTATCCCGTGGGAGTGGATTTTGACGAGGCCAATGAAATGATGGTGCATGCACCCGGGGAGTTCCGTAAAAAAGTGCAGGCATCGCTAATCCGCCATGTGGATGCGGTAAACAAACTGGTAGAGCGTGGCATGTATTTCTGGGATTATGGCAATGCATTTCTGCTGGAAGCCGGCCGTGCTGGCGCTGATGTATTCCGTGAAAATAAATCCTATAAGTATCCGTCTTATGTGCAGGATATCATGGGGCCGCTGTGCTTCGATTATGGTTTTGGGCCTTTCCGATGGGTATGTGCTTCATCAGATCCTGAAGACCTGCGCCTCACCGACAAAATTGCTGCCGGAGTCATCAGTGATATGATGCAAACAGCCCCCGCTGAGATCAAACAACAGCTTGCAGACAATCTGCGCTGGATTGAACAGGCTGAAGAAAACAAACTCGTTGTTGGTTCGCAGGCACGCATATTATATGCCGATAGTGAAGGGCGCATACGTATTGGCAGGGCTTTTAACGAGGCCATAAGGGAAAAAAAGATCTCAGCCCCGGTTATTCTTGGGCGCGACCACCATGATGTGAGTGGCACAGACAGCCCGTACCGGGAAACCTCAAATATTTATGATGGTTCACAGTTTACGGCCGACATGGCCATACACAACGTTATAGGCGATGTTTTCCGGGGTGCCACATGGGTTTCCATTCATAATGGAGGAGGCGTAGGATGGGGAGAAGTAATCAATGGCGGCTTCGGATTGGTACTTGATGGGTCAGAAGCAGCCGGTCACAGGCTGGAAAGCATGTTGTTCTGGGATGTGAATAATGGCATTGCGCGCAGAAGCTGGGCCAGGAACAAAGAAGCTATGTTTGCGATCAAACGGGCCATGGAAGCAGAGCCCGGATTAAAAGTCACCCTGCCGCATGTGGCCGATGACGGGCTTCTGGATTCATTGTTTGATTGATTGAGTGGATGTTTAACCGTCCAATCATTGCGGCGGTTCCTGAAACAGCCCCCGGCCGGGTTCTTCCAGGGCTGGCAATTGCTCTGCTTCGCTTTCCCAAATACTCAACCGACTGAGCATCTTTTCGTGGATGCGCTCCATCTCACTGATATCGAGCAAATAACAACTAAGTGCTTCTTCGAAATCGATCGGATCGATTCCATAATGGTCAAAAATCCCACCGTAATAATAGGTTGCCGAATCCCTGATTTTGCGTTCAATGTGCTGGTATTCAAGGAAAAAGGCCTCGAGGACATAAATGTCGGTGAGGATATCGGCCATCTGCTCCCGGCTGAGTATCTTCTGGCAATCATCCCTGCCCGGCGCACGAAAAAATGTACATGCTGCCAGTGCGAGCATCAGTACCGATACTAGTGATAATCTGGCCATTTTTACTATTTGGTGTGTGTTTTATTTTAAATTAATTGCCAAAGGTTAATGCCTGTCCTTTGATGGTTTCATTAAATCGGCCTTCTTCATAAACGATATGTCCGTTCACAAAAGTATATTCCACCGATGCATGCAGGCTGTATCCTTCCAGGGGTGACCAGCCGCATTTGTACAAAATGTTGTCTTTGTTCACCGTCCAGGTGTTATCCGGATCAATCACCACCAGGTCGGCGGCATAGCCCTCCCGGATAAACCCCCGGTTTTTGATTTTAAAACAGATGGCCGGGTTGTGGCACATGAGTTCCACAATCTTTTCAATGCCCAGGCCATATTTTTTGCCCAGCGTGATCATGGCCGGCAAGGCATGCTGCACCATTGGTGCCCCTGAGGGACATTCCACATAGGGTTTTTCCTTCTCTGCCAGTGTGTGGGGCGCATGATCGGTGGCCACCACATCAATATAAGACGCTTTGATGCCATTGATCAATGCACGTCTGTCGGTCTCAAATTTGATGGCAGGGTTCCATTTGATGTGGGCACCCTTTTTGGCATAATCATCCATATTAAACCAAAGATGGTGTACGCACACTTCCGCCGTGATTTGCTTTTTATCCAGCGGAATGTCATTTTCAAGGAGCCGGACTTCGTTACCGGTGCTTAAATGCAGTATATGCAGGCGGGTGCCAAATTTTTCGGCAAGACCCACTGCCAGGCGCGATGAACGTTCACAGGCTTCGTGGTCACGGATCATGGCGTGCATATGCATGGGGATGTTTTGGCCATATATCTGCCGGGCATCGGCAAGATTTGCCTGAATGGTGTTTTCATCTTCGCAGTGCACAGCTATTGGCATGGAAACTTCCCGGAAAATCCTTTCCAGTGCGTCCGGGCTATCCACCAGCATATTGCCCGTAGAAGCGCCCATAAAGACTTTGACCCCGCAAACATTTAAAGGATCAGTGGCTTTTAATTCATCCAGGTTGCTGTTGGTGGCCCCGATGTAAAAAGAATAGTTGGCCAGGCTTTTTTTCTGCGCCAATTGGAATTTTTTTTCCAGCAGTGCCTGTGTTGTGGTTTGCGGCAGGGTGTTGGGCATTTCCATAAAGCTGGTAATGCCACCGGCGATGGCAGCACGCGATTCGGAATGAATATCGGCTTTATGTGTCAGGCCCGGTTCGCGGAAGTGCACCTGGTCGTCAATAGCCCCAGGCAACAAAAACATGCCTTTAAGATCAATGGTTTTGCACCCCTCATCTGAAAACGCACCACGATGCCCGCCTGGGAATATTTTGCGAATCACTCCTCGGTCCAAAAGGATATCGCCCCGGTAGATGCGCCCCTCATTGACTATACTGGTATTTTGAAGCAAGCAGGCTGTATGCGGCATTTTATTTCAGAATTTGTGCTTTTTGAATTTGCCCGGATTTACCAGACTTTTCCATTTCAGTTGTATAACCCCCCATACGGCTTCTTTAAAGATCCCGGAACTCATTTTGGATTCTCCCTGGGTGCGGTCGGTAAATACAATGGACACCTCTTTGACCTTGAAACCCTTTTTCCAGGCAGTAAACTTCATTTCTATCTGGAAAGCATACCCGCTAAACTTAACCTCATCGAGGTTGATGGCTTCCAATACCTTGCGTTTATAGCATTTAAACCCTGCCGTGGTATCCTGAAAAGGCATTCCTGTAATTACACGGACGTAAATGGAGGCAAAGTATGACATCAGCACCCTGCCCAGGGGCCAGTTTACAACATTTACCCCGTCGATATACCTGGAGCCTATGGCCAGATCGTATCCTTTGCGGGCACAGGTATTGTATAATCGAACCAGGTCTTCAGGGTTATGCGAAAGATCGGCATCCATTTCAAAAATATATTCATAATGCCTTGCCAGTGCCCATTTAAAGCCGTGGATATAGGCTGTTCCCAAACCCAATTTGCCATTCCTGGTCTCCAGGAAAAGGGAATCGGGAAACCCGGACATCATCTCACGCACCATATCTGCTGTGCCATCAGGTGAGTTGTCGTCCACCACCAGTACGTGAAAATCCTTTGGCAGGGAAAAGATCTGTTCCAGGATCTTTACAATGTTTTCGCGTTCATTGTAGGTAGGAATAATAATCAAAGCATCAGCCACAACAGTATTCCGGTTTTCAGGTTTTTTCTTAAGCGAAGGAATGGATACGGCACATCCGTTTTTCGCCTGTACGTCAAAAGTACGTTTTTTGTCAAAATAAATTGTGAAAAACGTTTTTTTGGTTTTATATGTATTTTTGCAGACATGAACAAAGCACTTATCTATTTGGATAATGCAGCCAGCACACCCATCGATATGGAGGTACAGGCTGTTATGATTGACAGTTTTGAGGTGTTTGGCAATCCTTCATCGGTGCATGTTCAGGGGCGTAAAGCCAGGGTCCTGGTTGAGAAGGCCCGCCGGACTGTTGCAAAGATCATGCATGTTCCGCCGGCAGAAATTTTTTTTACCTCAGGCGGCACCGAAGCCAACAATGCCATTCTATGGGGTTGTGCCCTCGACCTTGGCTTTAAGCATTTTATTACCAGTCCGCTGGAGCATCCTGCCGTGCTGAAACCATTGGAGTTTCTCCGGCAGTTTGCAGGCATACAGGTGCATTTTGTGCACATAGACACTCTGGGGCATATTGATTTGAAACACCTGGAAAGACTATTGGAAGAATACCCCGGTGCGCTGGTCAGCCTCATGCATGCCAACAACGAAACAGGAAATCTGCTGCCTGTGAATGCCGTGTCTGAGCTTTGCAAAAAACTACGGGCGGTCTTTCATTCAGACACTGTACAGACCATCGGCAAATATTCAATGGATTTGTCGCAACTGGGGTTTGATTACGCTGTGGCCAGTGCCCATAAATTTCACGGGCCCAAGGGCGTGGGATTTATGGCCATACGATCCGGAAAATTTTTTAAACCTTTTATCACCGGAGGTGGCCAGGAAAGGAATATGCGGGCCGGCACAGAAAACCTTCCGGCCATCATTGGCCTGACCAAAGCACTTGAAATTGCACATAGGCGTATGGCTGAAGACCGGGAGTATATCAGCTCCCTGAAGAGTGCCTGTATTGGTTTGCTGCGCGAACGCATCCCCGGGGTATCGTTCAATGGCGATGCCGCAGGAAGCTCTTTGCATACCATCCTGAATGTTTCCCTGCCCCTTGATATGGATGCTGAAATGTTACTTCCGAGCCTTGACATTGCAGGAATATGTGTTTCATCGGGCAGTGCCTGTGCTTCCGGAAGCAATAAAACCTCCCATGTGTTGTCGGCTATGGGTGTTGATACCCACCGGCCATCAGTCCGGATATCTTTTGGAAGGCAAAACACCCTTAAAGAGGTGATCGTGCTTGTGGATGTTCTGGCAAGGCATGACCGGCCAATACACTAGCAAACAGCAAAGGCAGGCCAGGGATGATTATCTTTTTCATAGACGAAGTATGTTTGTCCAAACCGGGAAGCCGCCAAATATTCCATGCGAAATGGTCATATTCCCGCAAAATGATTATTTTTGATTGTCAAAATTAATCATTTAACGCGGAATAGTTTATGCGCTGCAATGGTTTTTGGGTAATCCCTTTTTTTGCCCTTACTCTACTGGTTCTAAGTTCTGTGGGCATTTCTTCGCGGCCGGCTGACGACAAGCGTGAGTTTATCAGCGTGGTTATTGGCTTTTATAATGTGGAGAACCTCTTCGACACCATCAATGATCCGGATATACGCGATGACGACTGGACACCTCAGGGGAGTAACAGTTGGAACACCGGACGTTATTTTGAGAAACTTGAAAACCTGTCGGAGGTTATTGAACAGCTTGGACAGGAGTTGAATCCCGATGGACCTGCCGTATTGGGGTTGTCTGAAGTCGAAAATACGACTGTTTTGGAAGATCTGGCCCGGCAGGAAAGGATCAAAGACAGAAATTACCAGGTTGTCCATGAAGCAGGTCCTGACCGCAGGGGCATGGATGTGGCTTTTCTGTATAATCCCACCTGTTTCGAATACATTGGCCATAAAGCCTATCCCACCGTTATCGAAGACCGTCCCGATTTTTTTACCCGCGATCAGTTATTGCTGACCGGTAAGTTTTTGGGTGAGCGGATGCATTTTATTGTAGCCCATTGGCCCAGCAGGGTCGGGGGGGAGGCGCGCAGCCGGCCCCTGAGAGTTGCCAAAGCGGATATTGCACGCCACATCATCGATTCCATTCAGGAGGCCGAACCCGGGGCAAAGGTGTTCATGATGGGCGATTTCAATGACAATCCGACAGATATCAGCATTCGCAGGCACCTTCGTTCGCGGGGCAGCAAAGAGGGGATCCGGGATGATGAACTTTTCAATCCTTATGAATCGTTATACCAGAAAGGCATTGGTACCAACGCCTGGCGTGATGCATGGAGTTTGTTCGACCAGATCCTTTTAACCCCCTCCCTGTTAAATGACGACTATAGTGACTTCAAATATTTGCGGGCAGAAGTGTTCAACCGCCCTTTTTTAAGGCAGCCCTCGGGCAGGTTTCAGGGCTATCCTTTCAGGACTTTTGGCGGAGGCGTTTATCTTGGCGGATACAGCGACCACTTCCCTGTCTATGTTTTTTTAATCAGAGAACACAAAAGAGAGTAAGCCATGGTTATTAAACAACCTGCGAGAACAGGGTCCAGATCAAAGCGTAAAAAAAAGGGCATTCAGTACAAGAAAGTCGGTTTCAAACTAACGGTCGGACAAAAAAAGGCACTTGAGCGTTTTTGCAAAATGAACAAGCTAACACCTGTTCGTTTTATGAAATCGCTGGTCAATAATTATGTGGCCCGTTACCGTGAAGAACCACATCCGCCGTCCTATGTTACCAAAAACCAATTGAAACTCTTCGACCAGGAAAAATAAACCCTGCATGTAAGCTGCGGCCTTTGTATGGTCATCATCCCTTTGTGCGACGGCATTGCGGATGCCTGGTTGTTTATCCCGAAAAGTCTACAATTGTGATCCCGGCGCCTCCCCGGTCGGGATGTTCATCCCTGTAGCGGTGCACGTGCGGGATGTTTTGCAGGAAATTGCGGATGGCCGGCCGCAATATGCCATCGCCCTTACCATGCAATATCCTTATTTGGGGGACTCCCAGCAAATACGCATCGTCAATATGTGCCTGCAGCTTATGAAGGGCCTGGTCCACTTTTTCACCCCGCAAGTCAATCTCAGGTTTGAAAGCGGCTGCCCGGGCATTGATGTCGAAAGACGAAGGAGTCCCCGGCTTTCTCGCGGCGCTCATCCGATTACTTGACTTTTTAAGCTTGACGAGCTCATTAATGGCTATGCGCAGTTGAATGCTTCCGAAAACGACCATGGCTTTCCCGCCTGATATCTTAGCTACCTCACCGGGGGTGTCCTGGTCTTTTACCTTCACTATATCTCCCACCCGGATGGGTGAAGGATCCAGGTCGATATCCGGTTTTGCCTGCTTTTTCCTTGCTTTCTTTCCGGCAGCCGGTAGAGGTATTTTGGCCAGTTTCTCTTCCTGCGCTATGGTAAAATCTTCCAGGTGCCGCCGGGCCTTTCTGGTTTGCTCTTTCCCGGCCTGGGCTTCTTTGATCACACGGATGGTATTCTCTATCATTTTGTTGGTCCCTGACAGGATTTGTTTTGCCTCCCTGCGGGCCTCCAGGAGCATCTCATTTTTTCGCTCTTGCAGTTCGTCGCGCAGGCGTTCATACTTTTCTATCATCTCTGACAGGAAATCATCGGCATGCCGTAATTGTTTCTCCTTGGCTTCCAGTTCTGTCTTTTTGGCTTCCAGGTCCTGCAATTGAATATCAAAATCAAGGTCATGGTCTCCGGATAATGAACCGGCTTTTTCCAGCAACGCATCCGATAGACCGATTGATCTGGCAATCTCGAAGGCAAAGCTGCTTCCGGGAATGCCTGTTTTAAGCCTGTAAAGCGGCTTCATCTGCTTGCTGTCGAAAAGCATGGATCCGTTGAGCATACCCGGGTGCTTGCCGGCCATAAGTTTTAGTTTGGTATAGTGGGTGGTCACCACACCCATGGCCTTTTTTGCGTTCAACTCTTCCAGAATGGCTTCGGCAATGGCGCCCCCGATCCGGGGTTCTGTTCCGGACCCGAACTCATCGATCAGAAAGAATGTCCCCTGGTTCGCATGCGCCAAAAGATACTTCATATTGAGCAGGTGTGAACTATATGTGCTCAGGTCATTTTCGAGCGATTGCTCATCGCCGATGTCGATAAACAAATGTTGAAAAATCCCTGCCTCGGAATAATTATCCATGGGCACCAGCAAACCGCATTGCAGCATATACTGAAGCAGTCCACATGTTTTCAGGCATACGGACTTGCCACCGGCATTCGGTCCGGATATGACCAGGATGCGGTCTTCGTAGTTGAGTTCAATGGTCAGGGGTTCCACATGCTTGTTTTGCTTCTTGTAAGCAAGGTAAAGCAGAGGGTGTTTGGCATTTACCCACTTTAATTGTGCCTGGTCTTTCAGTTGCGGCTTCATGGCCTCCATATCCAGCGCAAGGCTTGCTTTGGCGCGGATAGCATCCACGTGTCCCAGCATGTCATAGCCTTGCTTTAGTGCCGGGATCATGGGACGCAGAATATCGGCAAAGGCTTTGAGCAGGCGGATGATCTCCTGGCGCTCTTCCATGGCCAGTTCGCGGATACGGTTGTTGAGTTCAAAAACCTCTTCCGGTTCCAGAAAAGCCGTTTGGCCTGTGGCAGAATGGTCGTGGATAAAACCACGTACCTTGCGTTTAAAGGCCACAGCAACGGGGATTACCTGGCGTCCGTTGCGCAGGGCAAGTTCCGCGTCTTTCTTAATCCATCCCTGGGCTTTGCCCTCACTGAGGATGCTGTTGATGCGTTGCAGGGCCTTTTTTCCCAGATCCAACTGTTCCTTTCGGATCTTTGCAAGGGCCGGGGAGGCATTGCCTCGCACAATGGCCTGTTCGTCGATGAGCGCATTGATTTGCGACGGCAGGTCCTTGTCGACCTCCAACCCCCCGGTAAGTTGAGCCAGCCAGGGATATTCAAGTTTTCCATCATCATGGGCCCGGGCAAGAAAGTCCATTATTTTGATGATGGTTTCCAACGACAATTTTAACTCCAGCAGAATTTCCGGTTCCGCAAAAGTGTCGGCCGGTCGCAATTGTTTAAATACATCTGTCGGGTCGTAATAATTGGCCCCCGGAAAATTTTTCCCTGCCAGTATGATCTGTCTGAATTCTTCTGTGCGGTTAAGCAGGCATTTAATCTGGTCTTTGCTGGTATTGAATTTGATTTTCCGGACTTCATTTTCTCCCAGCGTGCTGTAACAACGCTCAAGAAGCATCTCCCGGATTTTGTCAAAACCGGTTTTCTCTTCAAAGTTTGCCGGATAGATCTTGTCCATTGTATTTTTATTTCAAACCAGCTACAAAAATAATAAAGCCATCCGATCAACCGACAGGCAGTTAAGATTATCTGCCATGTTTTTATTCAGACCAGGTGAATGCTGATAAAAAAACACACCAATAATCGTTGCAGCAAATAATTTTTTTAGTTTTGCCGGGTTATAGATATAACGACTGATATGAAATTTTTGCTGACATTACTGGTATTTCTCTTTATATGCTTTGGCGCTTCGGGTCAGTCGCACCGGTTTACCAATACATTTGCCAATTTTTCTTATGAACAGGGCAGGGCAATAAACCAGACCGCATCAAATATCCAGGTCATAGTCGATGCCAGTGATAACAGCTATCGAATACAATTATTCATGGGCGCCAGCCCAAACCCTTTGTTTGATTCCACTTACAGGTATGTTAACATGCAGCGGGGCATTTACCAATATGAATGCACCAGTTGCGGCTATGGCGAATTGGGTTTGCTTTATGCCCGGACCAATCTGACAGATATGGCCAGGGGGAAATCGGGAACCCTGACCATTGTGGTGATTGATGATAGCGGAGGCACTGTCGTGTCGATTGTGTGTAATTTGTGAGGGGGACGATCATTCACTGGCTTGCGGCCACGGGTTTCCACAATCAGCCGGCAGTTTTCTGCATTAAGACAACAAGAAGTATATAGTAAAAGCCTGCCTATCAGTCGATAAGCAGGCTTTTTTGGTAGCGGGGACGGGAGTTGAACCCGTGACCTTCGGGTTATGAATCCGACGCTCTAACCACCTGAGCTACCCCGCCCGATAAGGTGGTGCAAAATTATAAAACAATTTAAAACCACCATGGTTTTTTCTTTATTTTTCCCTGCGCCGGCGCCGGATATTGCTGATTTGTGTCATCAGCAGCCCCGAGATCACGATCAGCATACCGATGATCCGGCCCGCATCTATGACCTCCTTAAGAAAGATAAAAGAGGTAATGGCCGCGACCACCGGAATGAGGTTTGCAAAAATGGCGGTACGGGCTATGCCGATGGCGCGTACACCGGAAGTGTAAAACATAAAGGCCAGCGTTGAACCGAAGACGGCCAGGGCTAGCAGTGCGGCAATGGCCTCCCAAGAGGGGCGGATATGAATGAACTCGCCCAGGTCCATCACCAGAAAAACCGGCAGAAAAAACAATGCCCCCAAAAAGTTTTGTATGCGGATAATGGTAAAGGACGAATATTTTGCCGCCAGTTTTTTAAGAAAGACCACATTGATCAGGGCTGATAATACGGCAAAAAACAGCCAGAATATCCCGATGGGGGATGCGGTGAACTGCAGCCTGCTATCGAGAACCATTACCAATACACCCATAAAGGATATAATAAAACCCAGGATATTGACCGCACTGACCCTCTCTTTGAATGCCACATAGCCGAGAATGGGCGAAAATACCGGAATGGTGGCGATGATTACCGCTGCCACCGTGGGGGAAACATGGTATACACCGAAATTTTCACCGATGAAATAGAAAAACGGCGAAAACAGCGAGAGTACTAAAAAGGCCTTATAATCACTGCGGTCGACCCGTTCACCCAGTTTCTTTGCCCTGAAAATGCCTACCATAAGCAGCGATGAGATGGTGAGCCGGATAAGCATCACGGTGATGGGCTGGTAATAGGTGAAGGCAACCTTTGTCCATACATACGATACCCCCCAGAAAAACACCGCAAGGCTGATCAGGGTATAAATATATAGTTTGCTGTTTTGAAGGCTTTTCATGGCGTTTTCGTTGCGCAAAGGTAATTCTTATTATTTTTTCGTATATTGCAGAATACAGATTAAATGGCAGCGTCATGTGCGTTCTTAAGAAATTTACCCTGGAGTACGGGTTTAAAACAACCCCCAGGTTATTATATACTGCCATATCCACTCCCGAAGGCTTATCCCGCTGGTTTGCCGATATGGTCAATACCGAGGAAGACATTTATCAGTTTAAATGGGAAGGATCGGAACAGGCAGCACAGCTGGTTAAATTTAAGGAGAATGAGTTTGTGCAGTTTCTCTGGCTTGACGATACAGAGCATGAGCACTTTTTCGAAATGCAGATCCAGAATGAACCGGTTTCTTCGGAATTGGCCCTGATCATTACGGATTATGCCGAGGAGGCTGATCTTGATTTCAGTCAGCGTTTGTGGGATGCCCAGGTAAAAAAACTGCAGCGCTTATTTAATGTCTGAGTTGTCCGGGGTTTTATCTGAAGGAGCAGGCAGGCTGAACCATCTTTTCACTTTTTCCACATGATCTGTGGGCGTATTTTTGTGCACATATTCATTCTTCCTCCGCAGGTAATTGTAGTCTTTCCCCCATTCTTTGTGGCAGGTATGGATCTCTTTCAGGGCATTCACGATGGCGCGCACTTCCTTATTGGTCGTGGTGGGATGAAGAGATATCCGGATCCATCCGGGTTTATCTGATAGATCACCGGTATTGATCTTTTCGGTAATCTGCTTCGACAATTCATAATCCACGTTCAGCAAAAAATGTCCGTAGGTGCCGGCACAGGCGCAACCACCCCTTACCTGGATGCCAAATTTGTCGCTGAGCAGCTTCACCACCAGGTTGTAGTGAATGTGGTCGAAATAAAAGGACAGAACTCCGAGGCGTTCTTCCACATTGTCGGCCAGTATATATGTGTTGGGAATGTTCCGGATACCCGCAAACAATATCTCCATCATTTCATCTTCCCGTTTGCAAATGTTTTCGGTGCCCATCTGATTTTTCAAATCAATACAGAGGGCGGTGCGTATGGCTTGCAAAAAGCCAGGTGTGCCCCCGTCTTCGCGTGCTTCAATGTCGTCGATGTATTTATATCCTCCCCATGGATTCGTCCAGTCGACCGTTCCGCCACCCGGATTATCAGGGACCTCGCTTTTATAAAATGAAGAATCGAAAATGAGTACGCCCGATGTGCCCGGCCCGCCTAAAAACTTGTGGGGGGAGAACATGACGGCATCGAGTTTTTCGGCCGGGTCACTTGGATGCATATTGATGTTTACATAGGGGGCGGATGCGGCATAATCAACAACGCAAGCCCCGCCATGGGCATGCATGATCCTGGCCAGTTCATGAACCGGGGTTTCGATGCCGGTAACATTGCTGCAGGCGGTAAATGAACCGATCTTGATCTTTCTGTCTTTGTATTTTTCCAGTTCCCTGTGCAATTCGCCGGTGTCGACCAGAAGGTCAGGGCCGGGTTGCAGTTGTACCACATCGGCAATGGTTTCAAACCACGAAGTGTGGTTGCTGTGGTGCTCCATGTGGGTAATAAATACAACAGGCCGTTCGGCATCTTTCTGGCCGGCCTTTTTCGGCAAATCCCCGTAAAGCCGCAAACCGAGCATCCGCTGGAATTTGTTGATCACCGTTGTCATCCCGCTGCCGGCTGTGATGATCACATCTTGTTTGCCGGCATTTACATGCTCTTTGATCAGCCGGTGGGCAAGGTGATATGCATTGGTCATCATGGTTCCTGTTTCACTGGCTTCGGTGTGTGTATTGGCCACAAAAGGACCGAAGCGTTCGCTGATGGCACGCTCAATGGGCCAGTACAAACGTCCGCTGGCGATCCAGTCAGCATAAATGATCTGCTGCTTGCCATAAGGACTGATGTAATGCTGGTCAACCCCAATGATCTGGTTTCTGAAAGGGCTGAAATATTTCTCCAAATGGGTCATCAACCGGGAAATTTTATGCAAAAATGCAAAAAAAACCAACAACTCTGAAGCGCCCTGTTAAAACAAAGTGTTCGGCCAGGTGTTAAATTAATGAGGTATTGAGTATATTTGGAATAATTTTTGCGTAGATTATTTTATAAGAAGATGAAGATACAAGCATGCGTCATTGGGTTGATAACAAAGGGTTGGGGGTGATATTATGAAATGTACACGATTCAAAGGATTAATCAAAGGTCTTGTGCTGGTTCAGGCCATGCTGCTGGTGTTTTCTGCAGATGGCTTTGCCCAGTATTTTGGACGAAACAAACCAAGTTACCAGCGCTTTGAATTTAAGATGTATCAAACCCCGCACTTTGATATCTATCACTATTTTGAGGATGATTCCATTGTTTCTCATATTGCCAACACCTACGAAAAGTGGTACAAACGGCATCAGAAAATTTTCCTGGACACTTTTGAAACACGGAATCCCATATTGGTGTATGCCAACCATCCTGATTTTCAGCAGACAACAGCAGTTGGTGGTACAATAGGCATTGGTACGATGGGTGTTACGGAAGCCCTGAGGAACAGGGTGGTGGCCCCTGTGTTGGAAACCAATGCCCAAACCGACCATGTTATCGGCCATGAATTGGTCCACGTTTTCCAGTTTCGCTCCATGTTTTTGGATGACTCTCTGTCATTGAATTCTATCCGGAACCTGCCTTTGTGGCTGGTGGAGGGGATGGCCGAATATTTTTCGATCGGCAGCGTCGATGCCCATACGGCCATGATCATGCGCGACGCCATTCATCAGGATAAGTTTCCGGATCTCCGTGAAATGACCCGCAGTTACGAATATAATCCGTACCGTTATGGACATTCCTTTGTGGCTTTTTTCGGACGTACCTGGGGCGACTCGCTCATAGCACCCTTGTTTTCAGAAACGGCAAAATTTGGCTATGAAAGGGCTTTGGAAAGGGTGGTGGGGCTTGGCCACCAAACGGTTTCCAATTTATGGAAAACGGCCATGGAAAAGCATTATGGACCTTTATTGGAGGATACTACACGGCATGAATTGATAGGTAAACGACTGATCTCCCCCGACAATTCAGGTTCCATTAACATTAGTCCATCCATTAGTCCGGATGGGCGCATGCTGGCTTTCTTTTCAGAACGGGACCTTATTTCCATTGATTTGTTCCTGGCCGATGCCCAAACCGGTGAGATAAAACGTAAGCTTTCCAGCGCCACCCGTACCGGTGATATTGATGGCTATAATTTTTTTGAATCGATGGGCACCTGGTCGCCGGACGGCCGGGAATTCGTTCATGTGGCCGTTAAGCAGGGCAGGAACTACCTGGTTTTTGTAGATGTAAACCGGCCGCGGCGCACCCGCGAAGTAAAAGTGCCCGGGGTGCCTTCACTGAATAATCCCGTGTGGTCTCCTGATGGCCGGTATGTGGTTTTTAACGGTCTGGTGGATGGCCGTGGAGATCTTTTCCGTTTTAACCTGGAGACCAAGGAACTGGTGCGTCTTACCAACGACAGGTACTCATATATACACGTTTCTTTTTCACATGACGGTCGCCGGCTGGCCTTTGCCACCGACAGACCTCAGTCTTCGCAGGGGGGTGACAGGATCAACCTGAAAATGAATATCGGTCTCATGGACCTTGAAGATCCGGACAGACCCATCACCGTACTGGATGTTTTCCCCGAAGCGGAAAATATTAACCCCGTATTTACACCCGATCAAAACTCCATTTATTTCCTTAGTAACCGGGATGGTTTCCGGAATCTTTACCTGGTTGAGCTGGAAACCGGGAATGTGTTCCGGCTTACGGATTATTATACGGGAATCAGCGGCATTACCCATATGACCCCTGCCATCAGCCTGGCCCGCGAAACCGGTGAATTGGTTTACAGCCACTATGTTGAAGGCAAATACTCTATTTATCGTGCTGATCCGGATGCGTTTGAACGTGTTCAGGCAGACCCCACGGAAATAGACATGCGGGCGGCCACCCTGCCTCCTTATGACCGGCCTGCTCCATCCATCGTGGATGCCAGCCTGGATGTGGAACCCAGGGATCCCATCCTGCCCCCTGATGCTTTTGAAGAAAAACCCTATGACGGACGTTTCGGACTGACATTTATCGGTAACTCGGGTGTAGGTATGAGCACCAGCCGCTATGGTACAGGGATGTCCGGAGGGGTCAGTATGTTCTTCAGCGACATCATCGGCGACAACCAATTGTTTACTACCCTGGCGATAAACGGAGAGATCTATGATTTCGGCGGCATGGTGGGGTATTTGAACCAGAAGAGCCGTATCAATTGGGGAGGGGTCGTATCGCATATCCCATACGCTTTTTCTGTCCTGCGCTTTATTGATGAGCCCGATTTTGAAGGGGTGTACAACCTGCAATTGATTATGCAGCGCACCTTTGAAGACCAGATTTCCGCGTTTGCGTATTATCCCATTTCCACCACGCGCAGGATTGAAATGGGTGGGAGCCTTGCCTGGTATTATTTTCGCCAGGATGCGTTCAACAACTATTACTATCAGGGCATTCCCATTTCACCAGATGAATCCATCGGGTTACCATACAGGGAACGGTTGGATGCTCCTGATGGATTTAATTTGCAACGTGTGAACCTGGCCTATGTTGGCGACAACTCATTCTTTGGCATGGCATCGCCCATGGCCGGTTACCGTTACCGCCTCAGTGGTGAACGTATGTTTGGCCGCCTGGATATGTACAATGTGGTGGCCGACTACCGGCACTATATCAGATTGAACCCTGTTACCATTGCCATGCGCGGGGTTCATTACGGACGTTATGGTAAAGATGCAGACAACGATCTTTTTTATCCATTATTCCTTGGGTATCCGGGTTATGTCAGGGGGTTTGACTATTCCTCACTGAGGCAGATTGAAACCACCTTTGATGACGCATTCACCTTTGAACAATTATTGGGTAGCCGTGTGCTTCTGGGTGGCCTGGAGGTGCGCTTGCCGTTTACGGGTCCGGAACGACTTGCACTTATTTCCAGCGGATTCTTCTTTACGGAGTTGTCATGGTTTTTGGATGTGGGTGTTGCATGGACCGAAGATACACGTATTACCCTGGACAGGTCAAAGGGCACGGAACCTGGTATGCGTTATCCTTTGTTCAGCACAGGGCCATCACTTCGTATAAACCTTTTCGGGGCCCTCATTCTTGAGCCTTACCTGGCATTTCCTTTCCATACCAAGGGTATACAGGAAGGCGTCTGGGGGTTAAACTTCCTGCCGGGATGGTAATCTTTATCAATTTCCTAGTTTTCTGATTCTTCAATCTCTTCGTCCTTTTTCACTTCTTCCATGGCTTTTGCCAGCGAAGTGTCTTTGGTATAAAAACGCCCCCATTTGCTTTCCGGATCGCGTTTTGTAGCCAGCGATACGATTATAAGTGTAAGTATAGATGCCGTAGCAGCAGGCAAAATGATGTATTGTTCATTCAGCAACTGGGTACCATAGAAACTTGAGAGTATGGAGTTGGCAATGGTAATCAGCAGTGTGACGCCCATGCCGGTGGCAATCGAAGCCACGCCTCCTTCCACGGTAACACGTTTCCACAGGAACGCCGCCAATAAGGCCGGGGTGAGCCCGGCGCCCACCATGGTGTAGGCGGTCAGGGCCATGGCCAGTATGGTCTCAAACTGCGTAAGTATTAAATAGGCCAGCAATCCAAGCAATACCACCATGATGCGTTGGAAAACCACGATCATTTTCGGATCCGCCGTCCTGTTGATAAAGCGTTGGTAAACATCACGGGTAAGATTGGTTGAGGGTGTAAGCAGGAAACTGTTCCCTGTGGAAGTAATGATGGCTACAGAAGCTGCCAGCAGCAGCAGGCCACCCCAAATAGGTAGCCCGACTTCGGTGCTGTAACGGGCTGTATGCAATATGATGCGTTCGGCGTTTTCTGCAGCCAGGTATAAATCGGTGGAGCTCAGTCGTTCCATCACGTTAAAATGGCTGAAGGCAAATATGGCCAGTGAGGCAAGGGCTGTTTCCACCACAATGGTGCCGGATACCCAAAAGAGTACGGCTTTTTTGGCCGACTTTTCATTTCTTGCGGAGAAAAATTTCTGGTACATATTCGATTCTCCCAATAAAAGGAAGAAGGTGGGCAAAAAGATCCCCATGGCCCAGAAAAAATTTTTATCTCCAAAAACTTTGAAATGAGAAGGGTCCAGTGTTGCGGTCAGGTGTTCGGCACCGCCGATATTTATGAACACCAAAGGTGCGGCGATGAGCATGGCTACTGTGATCACCGCCCCGTTGATGATGTCGACTGATACAATGGACATCATGCCGGCAAAAGCGGTAAAGGTAATAATGAAGGCAGCGGTGAGCAATACACCTTGCCATTCAGGAACACCGGCTACCAGGTCAAGTACAAAACCACCGGCCCGGAACTGATATCCCACGATGGTTGTATAGGCTATCACAATAACAATGGTGCCCAGAATGCGTGCCCACTTGTTATAGCGCAGTTCCAGGATGTCCGGAACAGTATATTCGGCAATGCGTCTTACACGGGCAGCCAGGAAAAAGACAATGATGATGCCAATCCAGGCGCCTGCAGCCATCCACAGCTCAGAGAACCCCACATTGGCAGCCAGGCCGGCACCTGCCAGCAAGCTTCCGGAGCCCATCCATGTACAAAGCAGCGTACCTACCAGGCGGGCCGTAGAAACAGAACGGCCGGCTACCATAAAATCTTCCTGGTTTTTCACCATGAAGCTTTTGTATACGGAAATGCCCATCAGCAATACAAGATAACCAATAACAACCCACAGGAATATCATAATCAGTAGTTTTGTAGTTTGCACTAAAATTCCGACGCGAGCAAAGATAAAAGTTTTTTAAAAACACACAACTAAAGCCGGTATCTGAGCTGTGCCTTGACCTCCGTACGGGTGTTTCCTTCGATCAGGTCAAGGCCGCTGCCTGAACTGTTTCTGTTGGTATACACTGTTTGTGCCAGCCGCATGTAAAGATCCACCCGCCGGTGGATGCGGTATCTAACCAACAGGTAGGCCCTGATTCCTTTGTCGGAATAAAATGGGAAAGAAAAGGCATAAAGGACATCATGTTCGTAGGCGTATATCCTGGAATCGAAACCACCGGTGTCGAACAAGGCATAACGCAAGGTGATGGCCAGCGGACTGTTCAGGTTCCGGTAGAGGATGTCCTGATAGATCATGAACCCTTTTTGTTTTTCATCGCCGTGCCGGTGGCGAATAATTTCCAACCTGTTTCTTAATGAAAGGGAGGCAGAAACAGGGTAAGCCACATGGAAACGAAACTGCGTCCGGCATACCGGGTCAAGGAAACGTATTGTGGATTTTTCGAGGGTGTTCAGGGGTTTGCTTTTTTGACGGAAACGGACGATGAATTCTATGTCTCTTACGGGTTGATAGTGAAGGTTTATCATATAATCACTTCCCTGGGAGGGCATATATGTGCGAAACTTCATCCATGGAAATTGAAAATGGTCGGCGAAAGCATATAAGCTGACCGAAGACGAAAGTCTTATGTTTGCACCAATGTAAAGGCCCTGTTCGTTCGATGCCCTGGTGTTTTCACCAAAAGCGCCGGCCATGGGGGAATGATAGCCTGTTGCGTAATGACGATGTAATATGGACATGGATACGTTGCGGTGCAAGCTGATCATGATGCCGTTCAGAAAGGCCATCCGGCCGTTATCACCGATGGCTGTTTCTCCAAAAAAGTTAAAATTGCGTGCCAGGTAACTGTAGTCTATGCCAATGCCCAGGTACTGATTGTTGCCGAAGTCAAACTGGTTGTAAAATGACAGATT
>PXAA01000119.1 GCA_003567205.1 Bacteroidales bacterium | reverse complement strand
TTTCAGGTGATTTTAGCGGCAGCGTCCACCTCTTCCCATTCCGAACAGAGTCGTTAAGCCTGCCAGCGCAGATGGTACTGGGTTACCCCCCGGGAGAGTATGTCGTCGCCGGATTTTTTTTCTAAACATGCAGGCTTGTTCCCCAAAGGGAGCGGGCCTGTTTTGCATTGGGCTCCGCCAACCAGGCGGGGCTTTTTTTATGGGGGAAAGCGTTCGTAATTTGTTAAATTTGTGCCATCTTAAATTAAGCCCAGGTTTATGACTGCAAAAAAAATCCAACATCCGGTTTGGTCTGTTATTAGGAGCTATGGTATCATTACAATAGCCCTTTTTGCCAATGCCCTGGCATGGACGGCCTTTCTGCTGCCATCTGAGATTGTTGGGGGCGGCATCACCGGTTTGTCGGCCCTGATTTATTATGCAACGGACATTCCGGTGGCAATCCCTTTTTTTATCATGAATGTGATTCTCCTGGCCGTTGGCATCAAAAGCCTGGGCCTTGGTTTCGGGATCAAAACCATTTATGGGGCTGTTGTTTTGTCTATATTCTTTGGAATACTACAACCCCTGATCACTGTACCCATCGTGGATGACAGGTTCATGTCCGCCATACTGGGTGGTATTTTGGGTGGTGCGTCGGTTGGATTGGTGTTTACACAAGGTGGGAGTACGGGGGGTACCGACATCATTGCCATGATCATCAACAAATACCGGAACATCAGCCATGGCCGGATCATCCTGTATCTCGACCTGATCATCATATCTTCTTCCTATTTTTTGTTTCAGTCACTGGAGGTCATGGTGTATGGCTACGTAACCATGGCTGTGGCTTCTTACTCAATTGATATGCTGCTTATGGGGCACCGGCGCAGTGTCCAGTTATTTATTTTCTCACCAAAATATGAACTCATCGCCGAGCGCATTGCCAACGATATCGGTCGTGGGGTTACTCTGTTAAACGGACAGGGATGGTACAGCAAGGAAGAAAGTGCGGTACTGGTTGTCATTGTCAAGCGTCATGAGAGTTCTATGGTGTTTCGTACGATCAAGGAAGTAGATCCTGAAGCTTTTATTACGGTAGCAAACGTCATGGGGGTTTACGGCAAAGGCTTTGATCCTATTAAATACTAATTATCAACAATTAACCATGCTTTCATTTCGGTATAAAATAATAAACATTCCCAAATAAATTCATATCTTTGTGTCTTGAATATAATATAAAACCTATGAATAGAATATTGGGACATTTACAACCGCAAAGAATTTGGGAGTTGTTTGAAGATATTTGCCAGGTGCCCCGGCCTTCAAAAAAAGAGGGCCGTATTCTGGACTTTTTGATTGATTTTGCCAAACGCCTTGAACTGGAATATGACCAGGACAAATCAGGCAACCTGGTCATCAGAAAATCGGCAAGCCCCGGCTTTGAAAACCACGCTCAAGTGGTGCTTCAAAGCCACGTGGATATGGTATGCGAAAAAAATGAGGGAGTGAAGCACGATTTTGACAAAGATCCGATTCAGCCTCTAATAGAGAATGGCTGGGTAAAGGGAAAGGGGACCACATTGGGGGCGGATGATGGCATTGGCATGGCTGTACAATTGGCCATTTTGGAGGCTAAAGACATTGAACACGGGCCCATTGAATGTTTGTTTACTGTGGATGAAGAAACTGGCCTTACGGGTGCTTTTAACCTTGAGGAGGGCTTTGTTAAGGGGCGCATCCTTCTTAACCTCGACTCGGAGGATGATGGCGAATTATTTATTGGCTGCGCAGGTGGTATTGATACGTTGATCACCTTTGGTTATGATACAGTAAGTCCTGAGGCAGACCATGAGGCTTTTCAAGTATCAGTCACAGGCCTGGCAGGTGGCCATTCAGGCGATGACATTCACAAAGGTCGGGGAAATGCCATTAAAATACTGACCCGTTTGCTGTGGAATGCTGAAAGAATGTATGAGCTGAGACTGGCAGAAATCAAAGGGGGCAATTTGCACAATGCCATTGCCCGTGAAGCATTTTCTTCAGTAACTATTCCAAAGCGACACAAGAAAGCCTTTGTTGAATTGCTTGAGATGCTTGGCGGGAAAATCAAACATGCAATGAAAAAGAATGAACCGGGCCTGAGGATCGATGTAAAAGAAAGCGTGATGCCGGAAACACTCATCGATTATGATATCCAGAAAAAGCTTTTAAATTCCCTGTATGCCTGTCCGCATGGCGTAATGGCTTGGTCGCCAGATATTCCAAACCTGGTGGAAACATCCACCAATCTGGCTTCCGTTAAGATGACAGGAAGTGATATCATTGTGGTTACCAGTCAACGAAGTTCACTTGAGACCGGGAAAAGGGATATTGCCGATATGGTGGCAAGTGTCTTTCACCTGGCTGGTGCCCGGGTAAAGCACGGCGACGGATACCCCGGCTGGGAACCTGATATGGATTCAACCATTCTGTCGGTTACGCGCAAGTCTTACAATAAGCTTTTCGGGGAAGAACCCAAGGTACTGGTCATTCATGCCGGTCTGGAATGCGGCATCATTGGAGAAAAATATCCTGGTATGGATATGATTTCCTATGGACCGACCATCAAAGGTGCGCATTCACCGGATGAACGCCTTGAAATTGATACAGTGGCCAAATTCTGGGATCTTACCCTGGATGTGTTAAAAAACGTGCCAGAGGCCTGAGTGGTATAGCGTATTTTATTCTTGTATGAATTTCATCCCGAACAAGGTCCCCAGGTGTTTTTTTAACTTTGTTTTTATTTCATGCATGGAAAAAGGCTGCCCAAGCTCTGCCTGCATAGACGTAGCTTTTTTATCGGTAAAGCCGCAGGGGTTGATCAGATCGAAGTACGTCAGGTCTGTATTGACATTGAAGGCAAAGCCATGCATGGTGACCCAGCGGCTGCTCCGGATGCCGATGGCACATATTTTTCTTGCCCTTGCAGGCATGTCGGGCTCCAGCCAAACTCCGGAGGCGCCTTTTAAACGGTTTCCCTTCAGGCCGTATTCTGCGATAGTCTGAATAATGGCTTCCTCTAGCAAATGAACATACTGGTGGATATCGGGTGAAAAATTGTCCAGGTCCAGGATGGGATATCCCACAATCTGTCCGGGTCCGTGATAGGTAATGTCTCCGCCCCGGTTGATCTTGTAAAAAGTGGCTTTCTTGTTCTGCAACTCCAGCATATTTGCCAGCAGGTTGCTTTCAGAACCACTTTTGCCAAGGGTATATACATGGGGGTGTTCGCAAAACAACAGGTAATTGGGGGTTGGCTGCGCTGATTGGGGGTGCGCCCGGTTATGCAGTTTCTGGTCAATGATGCCCTTAAACAATTCTTCCTGTTGGTCCCATGCCTTTTTGTAATCTACAGACCCAAGGTCGTGGAAAGAAACGGATATATTTTTCACGGCAGTACGTTTTTTGCAAAAATACACAGAATGGCGATAAAAGTCTATTTTCAGTATCTTTACAATACTATGAAGTCACAAAACGTACCCACAGAAATAATGTCTCCAGCCGGATCGTATGAATCCTTGATGGCAGCCATACAGGTTGGGGCTGATGCTGTATATTTTGGTGCAGGCAAACTAAATATGCGCAGCCGGTCATCGCAGAATTTTTCCCTGGATGACTTGCGCCGGATTGTGGCTATTTGCAAGGAGCATGGTGTGAGATCCTATCTTACGTTGAACACCATTATTTATGATGAAGAGATCAAGGAAATGCATGAAACAGTGGATCATGCAAAAGAAACGGGCATTGATGCCATTATTGCTTCCGATATTTCTGTGATGCAATATGCCCGCAGCCAGGGTGTACGCGTGCATATAAGCACCCAGTGCAACATCACCAACCTGGATGCGGTCAGGTTTTATGCTCAATATGGAGATGTTATGGTTCTGGCCCGCGAACTGAAACTGGAGCAGGTGCGTCAAATTGCACAAGGTATCCTGAAGGGTGGGATCAAAGGGCCGGGTGGGGAAAACATAGTGCTCGAAATGTTTATTCATGGCGCTTTGTGCATGGCTGTGAGTGGCAAATGCTATCTGAGTCTCGACAACATGAATTTTTCTGCCAATCGCGGTGCCTGCCTGCAATTATGCCGGCGCTCTTACCTGGTAACTGACAAAGACGAAGGCTATGAGCTCGAGGTGGATCACGAATACATTATGTCGCCCAAAGATTTGTGCACGATTGGTTTTATTGACAAAATCATACTGGCAGGGGTCAGGGTGTTGAAGATTGAAGGCCGTGGCCGTGGCCCGGACTATGTCAAAACAGTTACACGGTGCTATAAGGAAGCCATAGCCTCCACGAATGATGGTACGTATAGTAAAGAAAAAGTGGATGCATGGACCAGGCGCCTGCGCGGGGTTTTCAACAGGGGCTTCTGGGATGGCTATTACCTTGGCCGGACAATGGGGGAGTGGTCTGAACGTTATGGTTCACAATCCACAAGACGAAAACAATATGTCGGCAAGGTTACCAATTATTTCTCAAATATCCAGGTGGCCGAAATCACCATAGAGACCAGGGGGCTTACTAAAGGCGATGAAGTAATGTTTACCGGGCCAACAACCGGGGTTGTGGAATGCGAAGCCAAAGAAATCCGGGTAGATGACCATGCGGCAGATGTTGCCCGGAAAGGGGAGAAGTGCTCGGTGCAGGTGCCGGAACTGGTCCGCCGGGGTGATAAAGTGTTTAAAATTGTTTCGGAACAGGAGTTGTTTTAAACAATTAAGAAGGGACCCGTCATTGCCGGGCCCCCTTCTTAAAATTTAACGACAGTTAACCTATGATCCTTACTCCTGGTGTATCTCGTAGCGGTACACCGGTCCGGTAAGGTCCAGAATAATGGTATACATGCCGGCTGTTTCAATGGGAATGTCGTTGCCAAATCCAAAATACATCAGTACGCCTTCTTCGTCGGCATCTTCATCTATACCCATGTTGAGGCCGGCGGGTGGATCCCAAGCTCCATTGGCCCTGAACTTGAAGTATCCGGGCTGCAGCTGAAGCGTGACAAAATACCTTACTTTCCATGTCTCTGCAAAGTAATCCATGTCTACCTCCATCGGAACGTCGGTGTCCCAACCTTCGGCAGCGTTACCTATGAGCGCCCATTCTGTCTTGAACTGTTCGTGTGTAAGTTCGTTGAGGTCTACATTGATTTTATACACTCCAGCTTCCTCGGCGATGATGTTTGCGCCATCGGGCTGCAGGGTGCCATCGGCATCGTCATCACCCCAGTTGACATCCCAGCTGCCCTGGGCAAACTTATATTCGGTTTCCGGTTCTTCAAAGAAGAGGTAGCCTTCATAGATGTCATCTTGTTCGGGCGAGTAAACCACGGTTTGATCGTTGGCCGGATCCCATCCCTGGTAACTTCCGGGAACGTTGAGAATGGCTGGCTCCGTGACGGATTCATAGGTGGTGATGCTCAGTTCAATGGGTGCGGAATACATCCAGGTATGTTCGGATGCCCTGGTAAGGAAAGAGAAAACACGAAATGAAACCTCATCTGTTTCGAACGGCTCAACGCCAAGACGGTTGACCACAAGACGGTTCATGGCACCAACTGTTATCTCGTAAGAGGTTTCCCGGGTTTCAGCTATGTCAATAATGGTTTCCGGGTTCTGCCACCCGTTATCTGCCAGGCCTGCCTGCAGAAGATATCGTGCTTCCGGCAGTCCTTCGGTGTAGTATTCTGCTGTACTCCACTCAAATGAGAACAAGGTCTGTTCCGCCTCTTCTTCCTTGAGCGTATACGAACCGCCTGAGTCAGGATTTGTGATTGCCGGCGCAACCGCTTCGTCCATATTCAGGACATGATCTTTGTCTTCCTCACAGGAATGCAGGATACCTATCCCAAAAATGATTGCGAGAATTAATGCTGTTCTTTTCATTATTGTAAGTTTTTTATTTCGACATGAAGTCCGGGTTTATAACACAGGCCCGGGTCATGATCTGTTTACTTAAATTAATTATACCCTGGGTTTTGCACCAGGTTTGGATTGGCCGTAACATCTGCATCCGGTATTGGGAAAAGATTGAACCTTGTATTGGTTGGCAAGCCGTCGCGCGATTCACCCTTCCATGACCAGATGTAGGCATCGCCTGCGAACCTGCCAAAACGTATCAGATCAGTCCTTCTGTGGCTTTCCCAGTAAAGCTCCCTGCCACGTTCATCCAGGATAAAATCAAGGGTGAGTTGTGCGCTTGAGATGTTTCCTGAATCATTGCCATAGGCCCTTCCCCTGATTGCATTTACAAATTCCAGGGCAGTGTTTGCATCGCCACCCGATCCTCCCCTGAGCACTGCTTCGGCATACATCAGGTAGACATCCGCCAGCCTGAATATCGGGAAATCAGTATCTACGAACTGTAAATTGGAGCCTGGCAGCCCATCCCGGGTAAGATTGGTAAACTTCCGCAAGGCATAGCCGTTCTGGAAGTCAGATAAGTTGGTAATTTCAAGGGTTTGCCCCTCGATAAAAAACAAGGCCCGTGGATCATTGTTGTCGAATAATGAAACGAATTCGGGTGTGGTACGCAAACCACCCCAACCATCATCCACGCCTGAATCAGCTACTTCCATGTCGCCACCAATGGAGGCTTTGATCAGGAAAGTGGTTCCGCCATAGGTTTGTGTCTCTATGCCATGATAAGGAACGCGCATGATGATCTCATTGTCGCTTAAATAATTATCAGCATTGAATAAATACGCATACTCTTCTTCCAGAGAAAAGCCGGCACCTATAATCTGGTTCAGGTAGGTCAGGGCTTCAGTGTATTTGGCTTGGTTTGCATATATCTCCGCATTCATATACAATTTGGCCAGCAACATCCAGGCGGCAGCCTTATCTACACGGCCATATTCGTTGGTGCGCGGATCTTTCATCATGGGATAAACTTCCTTGAGTTCAGTTTCCAGGTAGTTGAAAAGATCGGCTGCGCTGATCTGTTCGGGTAAGAACGCCCCGATGGGATCTTTATCAGTTGCAAAAGGCACATTGCCGAATATGTCGAGTGCATGCCAGTAACTGAATGCCCTCAAATAACGCGCTTCGGCACGGTATACCTTGATCTCTTCCCTGAGCTGACCGGTTACGCCCCTGTCATCCAACACATCTTCTGCTGTTTGACGGATGTATTCGTTGGCCAGGGCAATCTGGTAAAAGATACGGTAATACATGGCCGAAATAAAAACATCACTGGCTGACCAACTCTGGTAAACAAAGTCTTTAATGGTTTGGTCGTCCCAGCCAATCACCGCTTCGTCGGTGGAGAGTACCTGGTGATAGTACACAGCACGGAGATATTGTCCGAAACCTTCGTCAATCCCGCTGATGTCGGCCATGCCTGCGGGACCCTGCTGTCCGGAAACAGCCAATCCGGCATATAATTTTGCCAGAATCTGACGGTAAGCCTCCGGGTCTTTAAAAATATCTGCAGCGGTAATCTCCGTGTCATCCAGGGGAACGGTGTCCAAATCTTTCATACAGGATGAAAATGCGAAGAGGAAAGCTGCGCTTATGATGATTATTGATTTTATCTTTTTCATAATGCTTTCTGTTATTGGGTTATTAAAACTGGAGGTTGACATTCAGTACAAAGACCCTTGGCCTGGGATAGATGTTGTTGTCTATTCCATTGAACACTTCGGGGTCGAGTCCTTCATATCCTGTAATCATAAAGGCGTTTTGCACAAT
>PXAA01000047.1 GCA_003567205.1 Bacteroidales bacterium | reverse complement strand
GTGGGATTTTGACAAAAAGCACTCGCAGTTTGCGGGTGCTTTTTTTTAGACCTCTGAGGAGTTTAAAAGCCTATTTGTATGCAAATTGTATGCAAATAAAAAAGAGCTACAGACTTTTACTTCTGTAACTCTCTCTATATCAAGTCGGGGTGGCAAGATTCGAACTTGCGACCTCCTGCTCCCAAAGCAGGCGCGCTAACCGGGCTACGCTACACCCCGAGGTGTTGTGGTTTGTTCGTGTTAAAGAGCGGCTTTTAAAAAGTGGGGCAAAGATAGTGAAGATGCCCGATATTACAAATGGTTTTTTAAAAAATTAGCGGGTTGGGTGTTATGGGGATTAGCTGCGCTGATCCCCTGGGTGGAGGGCTTCAGCATCTGAAAAACGACCGGCTGGCGCCGGTTTTATCACACCACAAGGGCCTGCCTTAAAGCAAGCTTTCGGCAGACCCTTGCGCTGTGATAACCGCCCCTTCGGGGCTGTTTTTCAGATGCTGGCGGAGAGAGGGGGATTCGAACCCCCGGTACCCTTATCGAGTACGGCAGTTTAGCAAACTGCTGGTTTCAGCCACTCACCCACCTCTCCGAAACGTTTTGAAAAGATAAAGAACGTCGTTTTTGCGAGTGCAAAGATAAGCAATCCGGCAAAACGTGCAAAATATTATTTTGGTCTGTTATTTTCACTCCTGCATTTGGTTTTTTTTATACGAACCGGGCATTATTAAATACTGATTGCCTTTTACACATGTCGTTTAATGAAATATTTCGTATCTTTGGGATACAGAGGCAATTGTAAAGTGTACAACCGTGAACCTGCAGCCTGTTTTATTAAAATATTGGGGATTCACTTCCTTCCGCCCCATGCAGGAGGATATCATCCGCTCGACCATGGAGGGGAAGGATACCCTGGCACTGTTGCCCACGGGCGGGGGTAAGTCGCTGTGCTACCAGGTGCCGGGCATGGCCATGGACGGCTTATGTATTGTGATCAGCCCGCTGATCGCCCTGATGAAGGACCAGGTGCAGGCCCTCAAAGACAAGGGCATCAAGGCGGTGGGCATCTATCACGGACTGAGTAAAATGGAGATCGACAATGCGGTCGACAATTGCGTGTACGGCGATGTGAAATTTTTGTATATGAGCCCGGAGCGGCTTACTACGGACCTGATCCGCAGCCGCCTGCATAAGATGAAGGTCAACCTGCTGGCCATCGACGAAGCCCATTGCATCTCCCAGTGGGGCTATGATTTCCGGCCGCCTTACCTGCGCATCGCAGAGGCCAGGGAGCTCATCCCCAACACGCCGGTGCTGGCCCTTACGGCAACGGCTACCAAAAAGGTGGTGGCCGACATCCAGGAAAAGCTGCATTTTAAAGATGCCCAGGTGTTTCAGAAAAGCTTTGAGCGCAAAAACCTGGCGTACGTGGTCTTTAAAGAAGAAGACAAGCTCAGGAGGCTGTTGAGGATCTGTACCCGGGTCAAAGGCACCGGGGTGGTCTATGTCAGGAACCGGAAAAGGACACGGGAAATTTCCGAATGGTTGCGCCAGCGGGGCATCAGCGTCGATTTCTACCATGCGGGGCTCACGGCCAAAGAGCGGGATGCCCGCCAGGATGCCTGGATGAAGGAGCGCACCAGGGTGATCGTTTCCACCAATGCCTTTGGCATGGGTATCGACAAAGCCAATGTGCGCTTTGTGGTCCACATGGACCTGCCCGACAGCCCGGAAGCCTATTTCCAGGAAGCGGGCCGCGGGGGCCGTGACGGCTATAAAGCCTATGCCGTCCTCTTGTTTAACCAGTCCGACATCATCGACCTGAAACAATTCCACGAACGTTCGTTTCCGCCCCTGAAGGAGATCAAAAGAATTTACAACAGCCTGGGAAATTATTTTCAGCTGGCCATCGGAAGCGGCAAAGACCAGAGCATGCCTTTCGATTTGGTAAACTTTGCCAAAAACTATTCCATGGACCCCTTTCTGGTATTTAATGCGCTGGGGTTTCTCGAAAAGGAGGGCTACCTGGCGGTATCCGAAGCCCTGTCAAATCCGTCAAGGATCATGTTTGTGGTGGATAATGAAGCGTTGTACCGTTTCCAGGTGGCCAACCCGAAATACGATGCCTTTACAAAACTCTTGCTCAGGTCATATACGGGCCTGTTTACCGAGTTCACAAAAATTAAAGAGGATGAAATAGCCAAAAGAGCGGGCGTTCCCATCGACACGGTAAAACAGATGCTTCAGGAGATGCACCGGATGGAGATCATGCATTACAAGCCGCAGAACGAAGACCCCATGATCACTTTCCTGGAAGAACGGATGGCGGCGGCCGACCTGGTCATTTCCAGGGAGGTGTACAAAGAACGAAAGGTTTTTGCACGCAAGCGCATGAAAGCCATGACCAGGTACGCCACCTCGGAAGACAAATGCCGCAGCCTGCTCCTGCTGGCCTATTTTGGCGAAAAAGGCGGGCAGCGTTGTGGGCAGTGCGATGTGTGCCTTGAAATGAACAAAGCGGGGGTATCCTCATATGAGTATGAGCAAATCGTTATACTCATTAAACCCGTCATAGAACAGAACGAACACACCCTTGAATCACTGATGGATTTTCTGGACATCAACATTTCGGAAAAGAAAATGCTCACCGTGATCCGCTACCTGAAAGACCAGGAAACCATCGTTGAAGATAAAAATCGCATCCTCCGTTGGAAGCAATGATGAATATAGCTATTTTTGCCCAATGCGAAAATACCAACACCTGTTTTTTGACCTCGACAGAACACTCTACGATTTCGACGCCAACAACCGGAATGCCCTTTACAGCATCTACCGGCAATATAAATTGTGGAAAAAGGGGCGCATCGGCTTCGACCGCTTCATGAATACCTACCATCCCATCAACCTGGGCCTCTGGGACGATTACAAACAGAAGAAGATCACCAAAAAACGGCTCAACGTGCAGCGTTTTGCCCAAACCTTCAAGGCCCTGGGCATGAATGATTCAATGGCAGAGGATTTTGCCAGCGACTATTTGAAGATCAGCCCGGAACAAACCCGGCTGATGCCTGGCACACTGGAAGTGCTGGCCTGTTTAAAAAACAAGTACACACTGCACATCATTACCAATGGCTTTGAGGAAATACAATACCAGAAAATATCGCGCTGCGGGCTTGGCCCGTTTTTTACCACGGTGACCACCTCCGAAAAGGCCGGGGCACAGAAACCCGATGCCGCCATCTTTGACCTGGCGCTCCAGTCGGCCGGAGCGAGCCCGGAACACTCGCTGGTGATCGGCGACGACCCGGAGTCCGACATCAGGGGGGCCAAACAACAGGGCATTGACCAGGTATGGCTGGCCCAGGACTGGGAAGAATCGCCCGTCGAACCTACCTATACCATACATTCACTCAGGGAATTGATCAACTTATTATGATCCGGGGGCAAAATGTGCCACGGTGGTGACACCCCCAATGACCTTGTCGCCTGGCTTCACATGGATCGTTGTATCTATGGGCAGCACCAGGTCTACGCGTGAGCCGAACTTGATAAACCCCAGTTCATCCCCCTGCCGCACTTCTTTGCCTTCATGGCAATAACAGACAATGCGGCGGGCAATGAACCCGGCGATCTGCCTGACCATAAAACGGGTGCCCCCCGGGGTTTCAAATACGATGGAGTTGTGCTCATTCAAACGGCTCGACTTTGGATGCCAGGCAACCAGGTATTTGCCCGGATAATAACTGTAGCCTGCCACCCTGGCATCGGCCGGACAACGATTCAGGTGCACGTCGAGCGGCGACATAAAAATGGAGATTTTTTGCATAGGCTGCCCGAACACCTCATCTTCGCCGGTCTCTTTTATCATGATTACCCGGCCGTCGGCCGGGCTGATCAAGGCATCGGGGTCCCTGGTCAAGGCCCTGCCGGGTGAGCGGAAAAACATAACCACCCAGGCATACAACAAAAACAAAAACAAAAAAGAGGCATGCAACCCCCAGTGACCGGCGGGGAGTAAAAGGTATACGGCCAATGCCAGCAATACAATGATGACGGCGGCATTGCGCACAATGTTCTTTCCCTCTTTATGTATGGTCATGGATTTTAAATTTGGGCTGTCTGAACAATCAATACATCATTAACAGGTAAACAAAAACGAAGGGGGCGGCCATGATTACCCCGTCAAATCGATCGATTATACCCCCGTGCCCGGGCAGTATCGACCCGTAGTCCTTAATGTTGACACTGCGTTTAAACATAGACGCAAACAAATCGCCATAAGTACTGAAAACGAATACCATCAGGGCAATGATGAGCCAGTCGCGCAGGTTGATATGGGTGTAATACAGGGAAATTACAAAGGCGCTGGCAAGAGTCAGCACACCCCCGCCAATGGCCCCTTCCCATGTTTTATTCGGCGACACCCGTTCAAACAGACGGTGCCTGCCAATGGCCGTACCAATCAAAAAAGCTCCCGTTTCGTTGATCCAGACAAGGAAAAAGAAACCCAGCAACAAACTCGAGTGGTACACACCCGGAATAAAGGCCGGGTTGGGAAAATAATTCAGCACGGAAAACGGCACCGCAACGTACACCAGTCCGAAGAAGGTAAATGCAATATTGGTAAATGGGTTGGGGTTGTTGCGGTATAGTTCCAGTAAAAAGATCAAAAATATACAGACAAAATTGATCAGCAGCCACTCAAGGTTCATCATATTCATGGCCACCATGGCATTGGTGGAAAAAAGCACGATGCCCGCCACCATTCCTGCGGTCTTATTCGGAAGAATGCCTGCCTTTTCAACCAGAGTGTAAAATTCCCACAGGCCTACCATGGTAAATAGCAGAAAAAGCAATGCAAAAAGGTGTTGATCGGTAATGATGGCCGCGATCACCAAAACCACCAGCACAATGCCCGTTATTGTTCGTTTAGCCAGATTGCTCACAGAGATTCTTTTTCAATTATTTTCCTGGCTCTCATTACATCATCGGCCTGAACATAGAGTTCTATTTCGCCAACAAGATACACCGAATCTTTCTTGTTCATCACCACACTGTTAATCCCGGCATCATCAAGAACAGCCCGCACGATCTCCACCTCGTGTTCAAACGCATTGCTGTATATCTTTTGCCAACTGTCTTTCATATGGCTTGTGTTTCTTATGGCTGTTCTTCTGTATCCAGCATAAAAAGATACAGTTCTTTGGGCCCGTGGGCACCATGCACCAGCGTTTTTTCGATGTCGGCCGTACGGCTGGGCCCGCTTACAAAAGTTATAAACGATGGCATGTCCTGGCCATATTTTGTTTTCAAAAAACGAAAGGCTCCGGCCACATCATCCACCATTTGCTGGTTGGTGGCCACCACGATATGCAGTGGGGCGGCTACAAAGCTTTTCCTCCCGCTTTCCTGGCCACTGCTGAACACAATGGAACCGTGCCGGACCACCAGTGCTTCGCAGGCGGTCAGGGCCGCATCGCAGGTATGGATATTTTCCGGGGCCCCTTCATGATCGATGCCCATTTCACTGAGTAAATCTGTAAGGAACGGCTCCCTGCAAAACAATTTCCCGACTTTCTTTTCAGCTATCAGCGACTGCAAACCACTTGCCATCTCACGAACGTCGGGGCAATATACAAATTTTCCCCCTGTCTGGTTAAATACCCCGGCAAAGGCTTCTTCCCTGTATTCACCGGCAGGGGCACGTATCACGGGGCTATCCAGGTCTACGCCATCATATGGCGCAGGCATGGCATTGACCAGTGCATCGCGTACCTTTTTCAGTACCTTTTCTTTGGATGTGGTTTCCTGCATATAGCGCCAGCTTGGAATATCCGCCTATCCCCTGCCCTTTTTTTTGTCTGTTTTACTTCCCACTTTAAACTTTTTTTCCTTGGAAGTTTCCGGTTCAGGGAAAGGCCGTTCGCCAAAGACACGTTCCAGGTCTTCGCGAAAGATCACTTCTTTTTCCAGGAGCAAATTGCCCAGCTCGATGAGTTTTTCCTTGTGTTTCATCAGCACGCCCCTGGCCCGCTCATAAGCCTTTTCGACCAGGGCACTGACTTCTTCATCAATGGTTTGGGCGGTTCTTTCTGAATAGGGTTTGGTAAAGGTATATTCATTCTGCCCACTGGAATCGTAATAGCTGATATTGCCTATTTTTTTGTTCAGGCCAAAATAGACCACCATCGAATACGCTTGTTTGGTCACTTTCTCCAAATCGTTCAGTGCACCGGTGGATATCTTTCCAAAAATGATCTCCTCGGCAGCACGCCCTCCCAGGGTACTTGTAATTTCATCGAACATCTGTTCATGGGTAGATATCTGGCGCTCCTCGGGCAAATACCATGCAGCCCCGAGGGCTTTCCCCCTGGGCACGATGGTGACCTTCACCAGCGGGTGCGCATATTCCAGGAGCCAGCTCACTGCGGCATGCCCCGACTCGTGGTAGGCAATGACCTGTTTCTCATTGGGCGAAATGATCTTGTTGCGCTTTTCAAGCCCCCCGATGATGCGATCCACCGCGTCCAGAAAGTCTTGTTTGCCTACGGTCTTTTTGTTGCGGCGGGCTGCAATCAATGCCGCCTCATTGCAAACATTGGCAATGTCTGCCCCGGAAAAGCCGGGGGTTTGTTTCGCCAGAAAGTCAGGTTTCAGTCCCTTATCCAGTTTCAGGGGCTTCATATGTACCTTGAAGATGGCTTCGCGTTCGGTAAGATCGGGCATCTCCACATGGATCTGCCGGTCGAATCGCCCGGCACGCATCAATGCCCTGTCGAGTATGTCGGCACGGTTGGTGGCGGCCAGTATTATGACCCCGATATTGGTCCCGAAACCATCCATCTCGGCCAGCAACTGGTTCAGGGTGTTTTCCCGTTCGTCGTTGGCACCGGTCATGGGGTTCTTTCCACGGGCCCGGCCAATGGCATCGATCTCATCGATAAATATAATACACGGGGCCTTCTCCTTGGCTTGCTTGAACAGATCACGCACCCTGGAGGCACCCACACCCACAAACATCTCCACAAAATCGGAACCGCTCAGGGAGAAAAAGGGCACCTGGGCCTGTCCGGCCACGGCTTTTGCCAGCAATGTTTTCCCGGTTCCGGGCGGGCCCACCAGCAAGGCCCCTTTGGGGATCTTGCCGCCCAGATCGGTATATTTTTTGGGGTTCTTCAAAAAGTCAACAATCTCCATGAGCTCCACCTTGGCCTCTTCCAATCCGGCCACATCCTTAAAGTCAATGGTCACATGGGTGTCTTTGTCGAAGAGGGTGGCTTTCGATTTGCCAATATTGAAAATCTGGCCTCCGGCGCCTCCGCCACCGGCCATGCGGCGCATGATGAATATCCAGAAAGCGATCAGCAGGCCGATGGGCAACAGCCAGCTCAAAATATCCGTACCCCAGCTTTTTCTTGTTTCCGGGTATACGGGAAATCGGTCCGCCACCGGCCACTGGCTTTGGGTATCCCTGACCAGCTTTTCGAAGTTCTCAACCGAAGCGATCTGAAATACATATTGCGGCCGCCTGGCATCGCCCATGCCACGGGCAGGGGCTGCATCCTCATATTTCTCCTTGTACAGGCGGTCCTCCCTGATGAATACCTCAACGATTTCCTGGTTGATGACCTTCATTTTTTCAATGTCGGTGCCTGTTTCCTCATCCCACAAAAGCATTTCGTTCTCAAACCGCATCTGTGATATCTCCACGGCCGAACCACCCCAGTTAAGAAACTGAATTCCAATGAATATGACG
>PXAA01000085.1 GCA_003567205.1 Bacteroidales bacterium | reverse complement strand
CGAAGACACGGTCATTTTAACGGCAGGCTGTGCCAAATACCGTTACAACAAATTGCCCCTTGGCGACATCGGCGGGATACCGCGCGTACTGGATGCAGGCCAGTGCAACGACAGTTACTCCCTGGCCGTAATTGCCCTGAAACTAAAGGAGGTTTTTGAACTGAACGACATCAATGAGCTTCCCATTGCCTATAACATAGCGTGGTACGAGCAAAAAGCGGTGATCGTGTTGCTGGCCCTGCTC
This sequence comes from Bacteroidales bacterium, assembly GCA_003567205.1. Classification (GTDB taxonomy): domain Bacteria; phylum Bacteroidota; class Bacteroidia; order Bacteroidales; family UBA7960; genus PUPG01. The sequence goes on along the minus strand of PXAA01000085.1, from coordinate 27,758 downwards.
TACCTCGGCGTCAAAAATATTTACCTGGGACCAACACTCCCGGCCTTTCTTTCTCCCAACGTAGCCAATGTATTGGTTTCCACATTCGGCATAAGCGGCATTAAAACCGTTGACGAAGACATGAAGATTTTTCTTGGGGAAAACTAAAAAGCCGTATTTTTACTGTTGTTTTTGACAAAAGCATACCGGATACACGGTTCCGGTATGCTTTTCCCACATTTCAAACCCCGATCGTCATGACAGAAAAAGATCCTGTTGTATGCACCTGCAACGAAATCAGACAAAGCGACATTGAAAAAGCAATCCGGGAAAAAGGGCTGAAAACCATCGAAGAAGTGGGCAATGAAACGACAGCAGGCACAATGTGCGGCGGCTGTGTGGACGAAATTTACCTGATGCTTGAAAAGATCAATGGGAACGTAGACCTTTAAAAGCTTCTTAAGAAACGATCCCCCCATCAAAAAAAATAAATTTTGGCTGAAAGGCCAATGAATTCAATCATGTTTCATATATTTACGCTTGCTAACTTCAACCATTCATCTCATGAAAGCAACCGTAAACAGGATTTTTTCTGTACTTTTCTTTGTGATGCTGGCCATAACCTGCATGCCAGCCCACGCAACAAACAATGACCATGACCACATCTACCACCCCGCACTTACCGACACCATTGACCTTGCGGCTTTCATGGATGGAATCATTGAAGCCTACATGAAGGAGCACAAAGTGGCCGGGGCCGCTGTCGCCATTGTCCATCAGGGGGAATTGCTTTTCCGGAAAGGCTACGGATATGCAGACATTCAAAGAGGCATCCCGGTGGATCCGCAAAATACACTTTTTCGTATTGGTTCCATTTCAAAATTGTTTACCTGGCTGGCCGTACTCCAACAAGTGGAAAAAGGCCGGCTCGACCTGGATGCAGACATAAATCAATTTCTGAACACATTTACCATCCCGGAAACATTCGAAGAACCTGTGACCCTGCGCAGTTTGATGTCTCACTCACCCGGCTTCGAAGACATTTTGCTTCACTTGTTCCTGAGAGAAGACGATCCCATTCCCTCGCTTGAAGAGATCTTTACAAAACAAATGCCCAGGCGCATCATGCCGCCCTTGCAGGAGGCAGCTTACAGCAACCATGGCACGGGGCTGGCCCAATACATTGTGGAACAATCCAGTGGCATGCCTTTCGAAACATATGTTGAAGAACATATTTTCGAACCCCTGGGCCTGTATCATACAACTTTCAGACAGCCTGTTCCCGGCCACCTAAGAACAAACATGGCCACCGGATACGCATATTGCAACGGCAGATTTGAAGAACAAGGATTTGAAATTGTACCGATGGCCGGGGCTGGTGGGGCTTCCACCACCGCCACCGACATGGCCGTGTTTATGGATGTGCTTCTGAATCACGCCCGCAGAGACACGATCAGTCTTATGGATTCAGCCACATTTGCCATCATGAAAGAACCGGTACTTGTGCACGCCAAGGGTATGAACCCCGCATTGCACGGGTTTATGGACATGAGTCCGAATCATATAAAAATTATCGGGCATGGAGGCAACACCTTTTTATTTCACTCACTATTGGCCCTTTTCCCCGACCATCGTACCGGATTGTTTTTGTCATTCAGCGGCGAAGAGGCAGGCGGTACATATTACAGGGTTTTGGGACATTTTGTAGAACGGTATTTTCCAAACCCCGACCCGCCCCCAACCCCCATCACCCTAAGCAAGGATTATCTGCAGGGTTTTGCAGGCCGTTACCTGTTTAACAGAAGGCCCCATTCAGACATCCTGAAAGTAATTGGCCTGATGAATGCCATTGAAATACATGTGGAAGGTGATAAGTTGGTTTTCCAGGATCCTTTTGGCGATACGCACTTTATGCCCGCCATTGACAGCACCACCTTTTATGTGGAAAGAACAAATTCCTATGTTGGGTTTTACCGGCCCATCGGCGAAAAAGCCCAAAAAATATATCTCCAGATCCACCCCATCATGGCAGGGAACAGGGTTACCCCACTCTACACGGCAGAATACCATCTGGCCATTTTTTTTCTTGCCCTGATATGCATTATTTATATCATGGTGATATGGCCCTGGATTTATTTTGCCAGAAAGCGTTATGAAAAGAAGCCGAGAACGCGCCAACCGCTTCCCCTGTTTCATAAAACCGCAGCCTGGATAGTGGCATTGTTTTTCCTGTTGTTTTACCTGTGCATTTCTTTCGCAGCGGGAGGCACGGAAATTGTATACGGCATTCCTTCCCTTATCCGCATTGGTCTGATTTTTCCAATTATAGCGATCCCATTTTTACTGCTGATGATATGGAATAGTTATCATATATGGAGAATGCCCCAGGTAAAAAACCTTGGACGCTTATTCTATAACCTGGCCACAGTTGCCTTTGTGCTTGCACTCTGGCAATTGTATTTTTTCAATATGCTCGGATGGAGGTTTTGATTATGAGAAAATACATCCTGGTTTTGTTTATATTGCTTTTGGTTTTCTCTTGCCGCCAGACGGACCCCGGATGGCCTGATGAGCGCCTGCAAAACTGGTTGGACTACTATGGGCTCGAACTGAGAGACTTCACACCAGGCGATCGCTTTGACAGACCATACCGGGTGGAGCAGCCTTATGAGCCAGGGAAGGATGACCTGTTCGCCGCTTTATATGTTTATTCGCCCGATTCCACCATGGCTATTGATCTGGACAGCTACCACATGGTGCTGGAAATAAAGGATGACGGCAGTTTGTTTTCGCCTGGCAGGGAAGCCGACATGGAAGTTGGGCTTATTGACCTGGAAAAAGGCATCAGAAAACGCCTTTTGTTTTGCGGACCCCCGTGTATGTTTGAGGAGGCGACTTTTCATCCTGAGGGACATGTGGTTGTTGCCGGCTTTATCGAGAATGACAATGGCTTCCATCCCGCTTTGTGGACCATTACAACGGAAAACGCTTTTGTGGAACTTCGCCAGGCACCTGACCTGGTCAATCCCGAAAACATTAAATACATCTCCGGGCAACGCCTCCCCCACATCAGATTCTGGTTTGAAAAATATGAGGGGGTTGCTTCGGATGTTCCTTTATAAAAACCGGCGATTTTCTTAACTTTGTCGCGTTTTTCCAAGTTACCGACAAATACCAATGCCCAAACAATTTTCTTATTTTCCGTTATTCTTTCTTCGTGTTATTTTTTTGCTGACCGTTGTCAACACCTCCGCCCAGAATGACGGGCGCAAAGAACTAATGGCCGTCAGGACAGCCACACCGCCTGCCATCGATGGAAGCATGCAGGATCCTTTCTGGCAACAAGCACCTGCAGCGGGCAATTTTTACCAATATGAGCCACACAATGACCGTCCGGCAAGCTTCGATACCGAAGTAAGGGTCTTGTACGACGACAATGCCATATACATTGCGGCTATAATGTTTGATCCGCATCCTGACAGTATTTTGCAGGAACTGGGTTTGCGTAATTCGGGCAATGACCTGAATGCCGACAGGTTTTATGTGGACATCAATCCATTTGACGACGGGATCCATGGATTTCGCTTCCAGGTATCTGCATCGGGCGTACAAACCGATGCCAACATGTCGGGAAGCGGGCGGCACGGTGATTTGAACTGGGATGCCGTATGGGTAAGTGCAGTAGATATCACAGAAAATGGTTGGATTGTGGAGATAAAAATACCCTATGCCGCACTACGCTTCCCCAGGGGAGACATCCAGGAGTGGGGGATCAACTTCTGGCGGGAAATACGTCGCACGCGCGAAACTTCCAGCTGGAATTTCGTAAACCGTCGAGTGGGTGATGCCCTTGCATACATGGGTCAACTGAGTGGTATCAACGGGGTAAGCCCGCCACTCAGGCTAGCGTTTTTCCCTTATTTGTCAAACTACGTAGAGAAAAACGGATTTGACCGCGGATGGGCCAACTCCTTCAATGGTGGCATGGACCTAAAATTCGGGATCAGCCCGAGCTTTACCATGGACATGACCCTTATTCCCGACTTTGGCCAGGTACAATCTGACGCGAAAGTACTAAACCTTACTCCTTTTGAAATCAAATATGATGAGAACCGCCAATTCTTTACCGAAGGAACGGAATTGTTTTCAAAGGCTGACATTTTTTATTCAAGACGTGTAGGCGACAGGCCCAGGAACTACCAGCGTGCCGCGGATGCCCTGGAAGAAAATGAGATTATCCGGGAGAACCCGCTGGAAACGCGCATGATCAATGCCACCAAAATATCAGGCCGTACATCCGGTGGCCTGGGCATAGGCTTCTTTAATGCCATAACATCTGCCAGCAAGGCCACGCTCAAAGACACCATTACCGGCGAAACAAGAAAAATCACCACACAGGACTTCACCAATTACAACCTGGTGGTGGTCGACCAGAGCCTTCCCAACAATTCATTCCTGAGCCTGATCAATACCAATGTGGCCGGATCAGAAGAAGGCTATACGGCCAATGTCACAGGCACTGATTTTCGCCTGCTGGACCGGAGCAATGAATTCCGGGTAAGTGGTTCGGGTGCGGTAAGCCAGCAATACCACACAGATGCAGAAAACAATTATGGACACAAATACGATGTGCAAATCGGTAAAGTAGGCGGTACCTGGCGCTATCATTACAGCCGAAGTGTAATCAGCGACACCTACGACCAGAACGACATGGGCTTTCTAAGGCGCAATAACCGGGTCAATGATGGAATTACGCTGAGCCACAATATTTTTGATCCCTTCTGGCGATTCTGGACACTGACCAATTCTTTCACATATACCTACTCCCACCTATATGAACCCGGCACATTTACAAGTGTGCAACTGAGCCATAACCTGATGGCATTGTTTGACACCCGTTTCCATATCAGGTTGGGCACCACATACCAACCCAGGGGAGAGCGCGATTATTATGAACCAAGGGTTCCGGGCAGGTTTTACAGAACGGATGAAGCCCTGAATATAAATATGAGCTATTCCACCGACTACCGGAAACGATTATTCCTGGACGGCAGTTTTTCGCTGGGCCGGCAACAGTCGGTTGTTAAACAAGATGAGTTTGGGCTGACGATACGCCCGACATTCAGGGTGAGCGATCAACTTAATTTGTCTTATGGTTTTGAATACAACCAAAAGAACAATGACCTCGGATATGTATTTAGTCTAAACCCCGATTCCATTTATTTTGGCAGTCGGCAATCGCCCACCATCACCAATACCATAAGAACCACCTATATCTTTACCAATGAGCTGTCATTGAATTTTAACCTGCGCCATTACTGGTCGAGGGTGGAATACGACGGTCAGTATTACTTTCTGCGCCCGGAGGGCACCCTTGACCCCGTAGACGAGGACCTGCAAATACCCGACATCAATTACAATGCCTTCACCATTGATTTGCTGATCACCTGGCATTTTGCTCCGGGCAGCCAGATGACCATTGCCTGGAAAAACGTGATTGACCACAGGCAACACCTCATTCAGGACGGTTATGTGGACAATTTACGCGATATGCTGAGGCTCCCGCAAATTAACAGTTTATCTGTTCGCTTCCTTTACTATATTGATTTTCAATCAATAGAGCGTCTGAACAAGCGCCTGTTCAGTGGTTAAACACCTTAATCATCTGTTTTCAGAAAGCGAAGGCCGGCAAAACGAATATAGCGTTTTTCCGCATCCGCATCAAAAAACACCGTTTCCCCCTTGTACATGCCAAAGCCGCCGATGATGGCTTCCCCTGTATCGACAGGAATGAGATTGAACCCGGCGTAATCGTAACCAAATACCTTCTGTTGATGCTGACTGAGGACCAACTGAAGTTTCATGAGCCCCTCATCCAGCAATAAACGGGCTTCCTGGTAGATGACCTCTTCGTGTTCCGGGTCCACGTCTGTTAACCTGTAATTGCCAAGCATTGCAAACAGGTCCCCGGGCACTGTATAATTGTCTGTGATATCGGTTCCTGCCGGAAAAACAGAACCGTTACGGTCTATCACAAGCACCCTGGTGTCATTCCAGTGCAGGACCCTGAACCTGAACCCGTCACTTAATGAGAACCATCCGTCTGCATGATACATTGCCTGCAGGTTCTGATCACGGGTGGTAAACACGATGTCCCCGTTCAGACAGGATATCCGGATCAATTCGTTTTGCAGGAGATACAGGCCGGTAACCCCTGCAATAATTTCTTGCGGGGGCTCTTCAAACGGTACATCAGGTGATGGGTCATCTCCGGGAAAAGATTGCCCGCGTTGATTCTGTATGGCTGCCAGGATAATCAGCCTGGCCATGTCTTCAAGCACATCCAGCACCCCACCTGTGTTGCACAATAGCACAACACCCAAATGATGGGCAGGAGCCACCGCCATCACCGCATTGTAATGCATGGTGCTGCCAATCTGGTAGGCATACATGCCCTCCATGGGTTCCGGATATTCCTCCATAACCCAGCTCCAACCGGATTGCAGGCCGATATCCAGGCTTTTTTCGGTTTTCTGGTCCTGCCACATCTTCAAAACCAGGGTGTCCCCTACCGGAGGGTCTCTGTACCCCTTTCCCAGGATCCAGTCGAGTAGTTCCACCATATCCCGGGCAGAGGAATACAATCCACCACTTGCACGTAAATTATGCGGCATTTCATCGTAAGCGGTTTCATCCCCCCGGATATATGCCCGCGAAAGCGCTCCGGGATAAATATGCCCGGCCCGGAAACCGCTATGCGCCATACCCAGTGGTACCAGCACCCGCTCGTGGATATAGTCTTCAAATTGTTCCCCGCTAAGCGCTTCAATCAATTTACCGAGCAATTCGTAACCCAGGTTGGAATAGAGATACTTAATTCCGGGGGGGTAAGCTACGTATTGCCGGGAAAGGTAATCGATCAGCCCGGGACGCACGGAAAGGTCTTTTGCCATGAGTCCTTTGTACAGGTCCCTGGGAATTCCGGCATAATGACCCAACAGATGCCTTACGAGTATGGGTGACTGATCTTCAAACCGGCTCTGTATTTCAAATTCTTTAAGGTATGCGCCAACAGGCTTATCCAGATCCAACAAGCCCTGTTCTACCAAATGCATAACGGCAATGTTTGTAAGCATCTTTGTCAGTGAGGCCACCGGGTAAACCGTATACTGGCTGGCACGGACATCCTTTTCCAGATCGGCATGCCCAAGTCCGGCCGCCCACCTGGATCCTTCCGGCCCGACAAAACCAACAGACAAGCCCCTGATCACCTCTGTTTCCATGCTGAGTTCAAGAAAGGCCATGATCCGCCCCTCGAAACCGGTTTCCTGTTCCTGTGCGGCACACAGCTTAACCTGAAAAAAAACAAATAAACTTACAGTGAAGCAAAACGGCAACAAACGCACTATAACCGAATTTCCTGGCATGTAATGAAGATTTTCTAATGGAGACAAAATGTACGAACTTTCATGGAGAATACAAAATCGATAATTTGGAGGTGAACATTTTTAAAAAACTTTGTGAAAACAAAAAATATACGTACTTTTGCAGGCCTGTAAACACCTGTAGTTAAAAATCAAAGAAACAAAGATTAAATAGAAAAACAAGTATGTATTTAAGCCCCGAAATCAAGAAGAATATTTTCAAGGAACACGGACAAAGCGAAAGCGATACCGATACCGGTTCGCCCGAGAGCCAGATCGCATTGTTTACACACCGCATCACTCACCTGACAAATCATTTGAAAAACAACAAAAAGGATTTGGGAACCCGCCGTTCGCTGGTTTTGCTGGTAGGTAAAAGGAGAAAGTTATTAAACTATCTGAAAGATAACAACATTGAACGTTACAGGGCCATTATCAAAAAACTGAAACTGAGAAAATAATTATAATAACATAAAAAACAGGCAATTATTCGTTAATTGCCTGTTTTTTTATCTAAACATATAAATGATTAATATATTTTAAAGAAGAAAGAAAAAAACAAGATGAGTAAGCAAAAAGGAATTCAGAAGACGATTGATTTGGGTGATGGAAAGGTCATCACCATAGAAACAGGCAAGCTGGCAAAGCAAGCCGACGGTTCGGTAGTGGTAAGCATGGGCGACACCATGTTGCTTGCTACCGTGGTAGCAAAATCAGAAATCAAAGAAGGGCAGTCGTTTTTGCCCCTCTCGGTTGATTACCAGGAGAAATACGCAGCAGCCGGACGTTTTCCGGGAGGATTTTTTAAGCGGGAAGCCCGTCCGTCAGAACATGAAATATTGATCTCGCGCCTTGTGGACAGGGCCCTGCGGCCCATGTTCCCGGATTTTTACCAGGCGGAGACCCAGGTGTTGATATCCCTGATCTCGGCAGGCAAGGATACCCTGCCGGATGCACTGGCAGGACTGGCAGCTTCGGCAGCCATTAGTGTTTCCGACATCCCTTTTAACGGACCCATTTCTGAAGTAAGGGTTGCACGTATCGAAGGTAAATTTGTTATCAATCCGGGTATAAAAGAAAAGGAATCGGCCGATATCGACCTGATCGTGGCCGGAACCCTCGAAAACATCATCATGGTAGAAGGCGAAATGAAAGAGGTGTCTGAAGCAGAACTGCTGGAAGCCATCAAAAAAGCCCATGAAGCCATAATAATACAATGCCAGGTGCAATCAGACCTTGCCGCAGAAGTGGAAAAGGCAAAAACAAAGAGAGAATACCCCCCGCAGGATGCAGACGAAGATCTGCTGGCCCAGATGGAAGGTGCCATGTATAAAAAACTTTATGACGTGGCCAGCCAATGCATTGGCGACAAACATTTGCGCAGGGAAACATTCGACAGTGTGCTGAATGATTACCTGGAAGGTGTTTCTGAAGAAGAACAGGAAGAGAAAGGGGAACTGATCAAATCGTATTATGTCGATATCCAGAAAAAGGCCATCCGCAATTTTGTGCTTGACAAGCAAAAACGTCTGGATGGACGAAAGCCGGATGAGATCCGCGATATATGGGCGGAGGTGGATTATCTGCCGGCTGCGCACGGATCGGCTATATTTACCCGTGGTGAAACCCAATCGTTGACAACAGTTACACTGGGTACCAAACTGGATGAACAAACCATTGACGGAGCCGTAATAGAAGGAAAAAGCAAATTCCTGCTGCATTATAATTTCCCGCCCTTCTGCACAGGCGAAGTGAAGATGATGCGTTTTACAAGCCGCCGGGAAATCGGCCATGGAAACCTGGCCATGCGTGCCCTGAAACCAGTATTGCCCAATGGCAATGACAATCCCTACACGATCCGCGTGGTATCAGACATCCTTGAATCGAACGGATCATCCTCCATGGCCACTGTTTGTGCGGGAACCATAGCCCTGATGGACGCAGGGGTCAAGATATCCAAACCAGTATCCGGCATCGCCATGGGCATGATCGCTGATACCAAAACAGGCAAATACGCTATTTTATCAGATATCCTGGGTGATGAAGACCATTTGGGCGATATGGACTTCAAGGTTACCGGTACGGAAGACGGAATTACCGCCTGCCAAATGGACATCAAGATCGATGGTTTGCGATACGAAGTGCTTGAAGAAGCACTTGCACAAGCACGCAATGGCCGCCTCCACATCCTGAAAGAAATGAAGAAAGCCATTTCGGAACCCAGGCCCGACTACAAACCGCATGTGCCCCGAATAGTCAAAATGACGGTACCCAAAGAATTTATAGGTGCCATCATCGGGCCTGGTGGAAAAGTGATCCAGGAACTCCAGAAAGAGAGCGGCAGCACCATCGTGATCGAAGAAATTGGCGAGTACGGTGTGGTCGATATTGTTTCAGAAAACAAAGAGTCCATCGACTACGTAGTAGACCGTATTAAGGGCATCATTGCCGTTCCTGAAATAGGACAGATCTACCAGGGAAAAATAAAAAGCATCGTGCCGTTTGGCATGTTTGTGGAAATAATACCAGGCAAAGAAGGATTGCTGCATATTAGTGAGATTGAGTGGAGAAGACTGGAAAAAGTAGAAGACAGTGGCTTCAGTGTAGGAGATGATATAGAGGTTAAACTGCTGGATCTGGACAAGAGGACCGGCAAGCTGAAGCTTTCGCGCAAGGTCTTGCTCTCAAGGGAAAACAAGCGCCCGAATTAGACTGCATGCTGCAACCCTTTACCTGTTTTTACGTATTATTGGATAAATGATTATCCGAACAGGATTCGTTTTATGAGGCAACTGAAAATAGTAAAACAGGTTACCAACAGGGATACTGCTTCACTGGACAAGTATTTGCAGGAAATTGCAAAAGTTGGCCTTATATCTGCTGAAGAAGAGGTACGCCTGGCGCAACGCATCAAAAAAGGCGACAAGCAGGCACTTGAAAAGCTATGTAAGGCCAATCTGCGTTTTGTCGTATCCGTATCAAAGCAATACCAGAACCAGGGACTTAGTTTGCCCGATCTGATCAACGAAGGCAATCTCGGACTGATGAAAGCCGCCGAACGTTTTGATGAAACCAAGGGCTTCAAATTTATCTCCTATGCGGTTTGGTGGATCCGTCAATCCATTTTGCAGGCACTTGCAGAACAAGCCCGCATTGTCAGGCTGCCGCTCAATAAAATTGGAACAATAAACAAAGTGAATAAAGCCTTTGGCCAGCTTGAGCAAATACACGAAAGGGAGCCCAATCCTGAAGAAATTGCGGAAATGCTGGGCATTACCACAGAAGAGGTAAAGGACGCCCTGAAGAACAGCGGGAGGCATTTGTCGATGGACGCCCCCATATTAGAGGGAGAAGAGTCGGATATGTATGAGGTTATTTATAACGACGACGACAACAATACGCCGGAAAACAACCTCCTGTACGATTCGCTGAAAAATGAGATTGAGCGCACCATTGCCACCCTGCCGGAAAGAGAAGCAGAAGTGATTGTACATTATTTCGGTCTCAATGGCCTGCAACCCCACACCCTCGAAGAGATCGGCGAAAAACTGAACCTTACCAGGGAACGTGCAAGGCAAATCAAGGAAAGGGGATTGCGGCACCTGAAACAGACTTCCAAGTGCAAAATACTCAGGACCTACCTTGGATAACATACACCAGCAGCAAACATTCAACCAGTAAATCATGCGGCATCTTATAGCACCCTCTTTATTGTCAGCAAATTTTCTTTGCCTGGAAAAGGATATAGAAATGGTGAACCAAAGTGAAGCGGACCTGTTTCACGTGGATGTGATGGACGGCCATTTTGTCCCCAATATATCTTTTGGTTTTTCCATCATTCAACAAATTAAGTCGGTGGCAAAGAAACCCCTGGATGTCCACCTGATGATCAGCAATCCGGATCATTACCTGGAAGACTTTAAAAATGCCGGCGCCGACTGGCTGAGTGTACACTACGAAACTTGTCCCCACCTGCACCGCAGCGTTCAGCGTATAAAAAAACTGGGCATGAAGGCGGGCGTGGTCATTAATCCGCACAATAATGTGGGGTTGCTGAAAGGCATACTGCCGGATGTTGATTTCGTTTTGCTGATGTCGGTAAATCCAGGCTTTGGAGGCCAGCATTTCATTGAAGGTACCTATGAACGCATTCGCACCTTACACAGTATGAAACAGGATTTGAATCCAGACTTGCTGATTGAAGTGGATGGCGGCGTAGATACCAGCAATGCCGAAGCGCTTGTCCGGGCAGGGGCAGACATTTTGGTTGCCGGAAGCGCTGTGTTCCATTCAGACAATCCCGCCGAAACCATATCCAGGATCAAACATCTTGGCTAACAGGCCTTGCCGGTGAACTGCTAAACTTTTGGGGCAGTATTCCAGAAATCCCTGCGGCCTGAACAGACCAGGACAATAGCGATCATTACCAGCATTATTCCCACGAGCATAAAACTCCTGTATAGCCCTGCAAGCAACACCAGGGGCTGTAATAATATGGGCGATAAGAACATGCCCATAAAAATAAACGTATTCAGGTAACCCACCAGGGTACCCCTGACAGGGGCCGGAGCCAAATTAACCAGCCAAAGATTCACGTTGGCCATCTGCATGCCAAAACCCAGACCGCAGATCAGTATGCCCATGATCATCACCCCGTATGAATTGCTGATACTGATGGTGGAATATCCGACAGCCACCAGTACGTATACCAGGGCCATGACATAGGGGAAATCAAGATGGCGTTTCACGCGTGAATAATTAAATGCTGTGGCCATGGCTGTGATATTCATACATGCGATGGCAAGTCCGACCTGTGTATTGCTGATCCCTTCCATTGCACTGAGCATAAAAGGCAGTTGTACAGGAATCATATAAAAAACGGCGAAAGAAAAAAAGGCGATTGCATATACCCAGAATACCCGTGTAGGGATCAGGCGAATAAGGGACCAGCTCATTAATTTCACGCCGCCGGCAGGCTTTACCCTTGCGGGTTCATACACTGAGATGGCGGCCATCACCAGGATAACCAGTGAAAATGTGTATATCAAAAAGGGATAGCGCCAGTGGATGTCAGCCAGAAAGCCACCGGTGGATATGAAGATCAAACCGCCGGTAGAGGCAAAAGCTGCCTGATATCCCATGAAGGTGCTACGCTGCCGGCCTTCAAAATAATCGCCGATCAGGGTAATGATGGAGGTCATCAGAGCACCTACCGCCACACCTAAAAAAGCCCGCCCGGCCAGGATCAGGTATATATTTTCAAGATATGCACCGGTGGTCCCTGCCGCCGAGTAAAGGACCAGTGCAAACAACATAACTTTCCTGCGCCCCGACCAGTCGACAAAATAACCTGCAACCGGCGCCAGTAAAGCAATAAATAAGGCCGGCAAGGTAAGAATCAATTTGCTCAGAAGCTCTGCATCGGGCAGGTGGCCATAGGCCCGGCTGATCTCAGGCAATGCAGGTGCAACAATGGCTCCTGCCATCACTGTCAGGGTGCTGCCCAGCAAGAGGGTGGTCCGCCGTAAGCCTTCGTAAGCCATCATATAAGATCCATTTATATATGAGTTTTTGTCGTGCTGTCAAAGGTAACTTTTTTAGAAAACAGTGCATTCCCTGTCATTCAAAAATATACACAACCGGAAATAGAAGATACGCTGCCCCCTGAAATCAGATAAACACTTTACTATAGGATGCCAGATAGTACAGGCCTGTAAAAAGAATTATGCTTTATTGGGGTCTGAAATGGATTTTTTATCTATGTTTCTTATTTTTGTATGGTAAACGAAGCCAAAGCCTTCGAGCATGTCTTCTGTATCCCAAAACAAAATGATAGAAACATGACCCACAAAGACCAGACCCCGCCTTTGCTAAAAAAAAGTGTGCAGATCATTGAACGGTATATCATCAAGACCCTCATCGCTCTGATGTCGATTCTGCTCGTCATTGCAACAATCGAACTGGCCTATGTTTTGGGGTAATCCATTTATGAGACCAGCGACGAACATTTCATCATCAACCTGGATAACCTGATGAATGTCTTTGGGGTATTTCTGCTGGTAGTCATCGGCATTGAGTTGCTCGACACCATCAAAGTGTACTTCCGTAAGCATGTAATACACGTTGAGGTGGTGATGCTGGTGGCCATTATCGCTTTGGCACGTAAAGTGATTGTGATGGATTTTGACCAGTACGCGGGTGTTGAGAGCCTGGGCATAGCTGCCATCATCCTGGCACTGGCAGGCGGGTACTTTTTAATCAAGAGAACCGGTGGATGCGATTTCTGGCCCAAAGAGCCCGGCGAGGAAAAGGATGTTGTTATCGAAGAAAAAATCAGCCGGGAAGACGACCGGGTGATTGAGCGCAAAAAGATCATCAAGAAAAAAAGCGAAGAAAGCCTGATCTCACCCGGAACAGACAAGCAACGGGCAGAACAAATGAAGGATCCGCGGATCGTGGAGAGGCCAAAAGAACGCGGGGATGCATCAGAAAAAAGAGAATAGGGCTGTTTATTACCAATCTTTTATTACTTTCGCCCCTTTCAAATTAATGAGCAAACCCGTAAAAGCTTTCGACCATGGCCAGCCCAAATTCAACCAGATTTATATTTGTAACGGGTGGAGTAACCTCCTCCCTGGGAAAAGGCATCATCTCTGCCTCGCTGGCCAAGCTTTTGCAAGCAAGGGGATACAGTGTAACCATTCAAAAACTGGATCCATATATTAATATTGATCCCGGCACCCTGAATCCTTATGAACACGGAGAGTGTTATGTAACCGAAGACGGCGCGGAAACAGACCTTGACCTTGGTCATTATGAGCGGTTTCTGAATATTTCAACTTCCCAGGCCAACAATGTAACCACAGGGCGCATATATCAATCGGTCATCGAAAAAGAAAGACGGGGCGATTACCTCGGCGAAACCGTCCAGGTGATCCCACACATCACCGACGAGATCAAATACCGCATTCAATTGCTGGGTGAAAACAACAAGTATGATTTTGTGATCACTGAAATTGGCGGTACAGTGGGCGACATTGAATCACTGCCATATGTTGAAGCCATCAGGCAGCTTAAGTGGGATATGGGTACACGCAGCCTGGTTATTCACCTTACACTGGTTCCCTATTTGTCGGCAGCAAAGGAGCTGAAGACTAAACCGACCCAGCACTCTGTCAAAACCATGCTGGAGTATGGTGTGCAGCCCGATATCCTGGTGTGCCGCACCGAAAAACCCCTGAATGATGGCATCCGGAACAAAATTGCCCTGTTCTGTAATGTGGATGCATCTTCGGTCATTGAATCGATCGACACCGACAGTATATACAAAGTGCCACTTCTGATGAAAGCGGAACGCCTCGACAGGGTGGTGCTGAAGAAAACCAGGGCATCGGCCCAGCGTCCGCCAAAACTGAAAAAGTGGATAAACTTTATTAAAAGGCTGGAATCACCCAGAGGCACCGTAGAAATAGGTCTGGTGGGTAAATATGTGGAACTGGTGGATTCCTATAAATCCATTATTGAAGCGCTGATCCATGCCGGGGCCGAAAATGATTGCAAGGTACAATTACGCCTGATCCACTCAGAGCAGATCAATGAGCAAAACATCGGTGAACAGCTAAAGGGGCTGAAAGGGGTGATTGTGGCTCCGGGCTTCGGCGACCGTGGCATCGACGGAAAGATCGCAGCCATTTCTTACGTGCGCAAACAAAACATCCCTTTCTTCGGCATATGCCTTGGGATGCAGTGTGCCATGATAGAATTTGCCCGCAATGTCTTGTCGTTGCCAAAAGCCCATTCCACCGAGATGGATACCCGGACCCCGGACCCTATCATCGATATCATGGAAGAACAAAAAAAAGTTCACATGAAAGGTGGCACCATGCGCCTGGGGGCCTATTCCTGCGAGCTGACTGAAGCATCACGTGTCCGGGACATTTATGCAAAAAAAGAAATTTCAGAACGTCACAGGCACCGTTACGAGGTAAACAACAAATACCTCAGTCTTTTTGAAAAAGGGGGTATGAAAGCTACCGGATTCAACCCCGAATCCGGACTGGTGGAGATCATTGAACTGGAAAATCACCCATGGTTCATCGGTGTGCAGTTTCATCCGGAATACAAAAGTACCGTGGATGCACCCCACCCCCTATTCATAGATTTTGTAAGGGCAGCCAAAACCTTGACATAAACCCTCCCCTGACCGCTTCAATTATTGAAGCATTTAGATTATCTTTGCAGTCGAATTAAAAATCCATCAGATGACGAGAGATAACATTTTAGGACTGATCCTGATCGCCGTCATTATTATTAGCTATAGCATCTGGATGGCCCCCAGCGAAGAGGAGCGTCTGGAAGCAAGAAGGGTTCAGGACAGCATCGCCGCTGTACAACGCGCACAAGCTGAAGCGTTAAAAGAAGAAATAGATGCAGAAAGCATTCATGTTGATGAAACACTGCCTGAACCGGCAGCCCACTTAGATTCCCAGACACTGGATTCCCTGGAGCAGCAAAGACTCAAGGACAGGATGGGCTACTTTTCCGGTGCTGCCACCGGCGAAGAAGGCCTTATCACCCTTGCAAATGATGAACTCCACCTCAAAATCAACAAACAGGGCGGATATATTTATTCTGCCGAACTGATCAGGTACAAAACCTTTGATCAGGAACCATTGGTGCTTCTTACCGGCGAAGATGCCAGGTTCACCTTTAACTTTTTTTCCGGAAACAGAAACATTTCTTCCGAAAAGTTATTTTTCAACGCCTATCTGAATAATCGGCCCCTGGGGCCAGATCAGGAAGTCAGGCTCGGAAACAATGAATCCATGCAGCTCTCCATGAGGGCTTATAGTGATTTTCATACTGACGGCAACCCCAGTTTTATTGAATTTGTATACGACATCAAGGGCGGGGAGTACATGATTGATTTTGATATCCGCTTTATTGGAATGCGCGACGCCATTGCATCCAACACCACCTATCTGAACCTTGACTGGCAGGCAAAACTGCTACGCCTTGAAAAGAACAGGGAGAACGAACAGAACAACACCACTGTCTATTATAAATATGCACGCGATGAAGTATCACGGTTGAGACCCACCAGGGATGGCTCTGAGCGTTTAACCACCAGTGTGCGGTGGATCTCTTTTAAGCAACAATTCTTTTCCACCACCCTGATCGCCAAAGAAGGATTTGCAGGCGCTGACATTTACAGCAATGTTCTCGGGGAGGAAGAAGAAGGTTTTTTGAAGTCCATGGCGGCATCCATCAGCCTGGATTACGATGCCCGCACCGACAACAGTTATCCACTGCAATGGTATTTCGGCCCCAACAATTACCGTTTGATGATGGCCTATGACCTTGAACTCGAAAGACAAATCCCTTTGGGATGGGGTTTTTTTCTCACCTCCTGGATCAACCGTTTTGCAGTCATTCCAATATTCAACTTCCTGGGCGGTTTTAATCTGAATTATGGTATCATTATTTTGATCCTGACAGTCCTGCTCAAAATCGTCCTGCTTCCCATTGCATTCAAAACCTATTTTTCCCAGGCCAAAATGCGGCTGCTAAAGCCTGAAATAGAAGAACTCAGCAAGAAGTATCCCAAGAAAGAGGATGCCATGAAAAAGCAGCAGGCAACCATGGCACTTTACAAGAAAGCGGGTGTAAACCCTATGGCAGGCTGCATTCCTATGTTGCTGCAGCTTCCAATACTTCTTGCCCTGTTTCGTTTCTTCCCGGCCTCTATTGAATTGCGCCAGGAAGGGTTCTTGTGGGCTGACGACTTGTCTTCCTATGACTCCATTCTGGACTTGCCGTTCACCATCCCGTTTTACGGAGATCATGTCAGCCTCTTTACCCTGTTGATGGCCGGATCAATGATTATCTACACACACATGAACTCACAGATGATGAGTTCCAGCAGCCAGATGCCGGGAATGAAAACCATGATGTATTTTATGCCGGTTATGCTCCTGGGTATTTTTAACAGTTTTGCCTCCGGCCTGAGCTATTATTACTTCCTGGCCAATGTGATCACTTTTGGACAGATGTTTCTCTTCCGGAAATTCATTAACGAAGATGCCCTCCATGCCAAAATACAAGAAAACAAAAAGAGACCAGTGAAAAAATCCAAATGGCAAAAACGCATGGAAGAATTGGCCAAACAGCAGGAAACACAACGGAAAAGGAAGAAGAAGTAATTAGTATTTAGTATTTAGTAATTAGTGTTTAGTAGTGAATATTTAGTTTTTGGTGGACAATCTTCTAAATATAAGTCCGGTGGATGGGCGGTACAGGGGGGTAACGGAGCCGTTGCGCAAGTTCTTCTCTGAACAGGCCCTGATCCGCTACCGCTTGCTGGTGGAAGTGGACTATTTCATTGCCTTATGTAACATTCCGCTTCCGCAGCTTCGCGATATATCCCCGGCCGATAAAGAAAAGATCAGAAACATTGCCGGCAATTTTTCAAACGCAGATGCCCAAAGGGTAAAAAAGATCGAACAAAAGACCAGGCACGACATCAAGGCAGTAGAATATTTTATCAGGGAACGCTTTGATGACCTGGGGATGGGCAGCTATAAAGAGTTTGTACACTTTGGCCTTACCTCGCAGGATGTAAACAATACGGCCATCCCCTTGTCGCTGAGAGAAGCAATGGAAGCCGTCATTTACCCTGCATTGGATGAACTTCTCGATGTGTTGCGCAAGCTTTCGAACAATTGGCTGCACGTTCCCATGCTGGCACGGACACACGGGCAACCGGCCTCCCCTACCACCGTGGGCAAAGAAATCATGGTGTTTTACGAGCGGCTCCAAAACCAGATACAGGGTTTGAAAAACATGCCTTTCCCGGCCAAATTTGGCGGGGCCACCGGAAACTTCAATGCCCACCATGTGTGTTATCCGGAAATTGACTGGGTGACTTTTGCCAATGAATTTTGCACATCACTTGATCTGAAAAGATCGCAAACCACCACCCAGATTGACCATTATGATGGTCTGGCGGCCCTGTTTGACACGATGAAGCGCATTTGCACCATCTTGCTGGACCTGAACAGGGATTTCTGGACATACATTTCGATGGATTATTTTAAACAAAAGATTGTGAAAGGTGAAGTCGGTTCATCGGCCATGCCCCACAAGGTCAACCCCATCGATTTCGAAAATGCGGAAGGCAATGCAGGTGTTGCCATTGCCCTGTTTGAACACCTCTCGGCCAAGTTGCCGGTCAGCCGTCTGCAAAGAGACCTTAGCGACTCCACTGTATTGCGCAATACTGGCCTCCCTGTCGGTCATATGCTGATTGCATTGAAAGCCACCCGCATAGGGTTAACAAAGATCAGCCTTCACGAGGAAAAGATTGCCCGCGACCTGGAAGACAACATGGCAGTGGTGGCAGAAGCCATACAGAATATATTGAGAACCCTGGGACACCCGAGTCCTTATGAGGCACTGAAAGCACTGACCAGGCAAAACAAATCCGTTACTAAAGAAACACTGCATCAGTTCATTGACCAATTGGACATCGACAATAAACAAAAAGAAAGGCTGAAGAACATCACCCCGTTCAATTATACCGGGATCATTCCCAAACCCATCGAATAAGCCACAAGCCCGCACCATCATGCGAAATTTCAAAAAGATTCTTATTTATATTTTCCCTTACTGGACAAGGGTATCGCTGAACATTCTGTTCAACTTCCTGGCGGTGGTTTTCTCACTTTTTAGTTTGACAATGGTGATCCCGTTTTTGAGCATCCTGTTTCAAACACATCAAGAGGTGTATGAACTGATGCCAGTTCGCCTGAACTATGACGCCATCATCAACAATTTTTATTATTACCTGCATCTGCTGATTACCCATTACGGCCAGGTGACTGCCCTGGTCTTTATCAGTTTGCTTGTGGTATTTACCAGTTTGTTGAAAAACGGGTTCAGGTACCTTGCCCTGTATCACCTGGCGCCAGTACGGAACGGTGTAGTCCAGGATCTTCGCAACGACATTTACAAGAAAACACTTGATCTGCCACTCGCCTATTATTCACAGGGGCGCAAAGGGGATATCATTTCAAGGATGACCAATGATGTATATCAGATAGAAATCAGCATCATCCATTCATTGGCCATGGCCTTCCGCGACCCCATGACCATTGTGGTTTATATGGCATGGCTGATGATCATGAGCACACAACTTACCCTGTTTGTACTGGTATTGCTTCCCATTGCAGGGTTTATCATCGGGCGTATTGCCAAATCGTTGAAACCAACCGCACTAATAAGCCAGAGCAAACTGGGCATGATCCTTTCTGTAATGGAAGAAACGCTCTCAGGCCTTCGCATCATCAAAGCTTTTAATGCCGAAGAAAAAATGCGGCAGCGATTTTTAAGCCTGAACAGATTGTACACGCGCATCATGAACAAGTTGTACCGCAGACAGGAACTGGCTTCGCCTTTGAGTGAGTTTCTGGGCACAACCGTTTTTATTGTGATCATGTTGTTCGGGGGGGCACTGGTGTTGTCGGGAGGCACAACCCTGGCACCCGAGGCGTTTATCGGATACCTGGCCATTTTTTCCCAGATTATCCAGCCGGCCAAGAACTTTTCAAAAGCCTGGTACAATGTTCAAAAAGGCCTGGCTTCGGCCGAACGCATTGATAATGTGCTCACCGAAGAAGTGACCATCACCGACAGCCCCGATGCCAGGCCAAAACATGATTTCCTGTCTGACATTACATTTAAGAACGTCCAGTTTTGTTACGAAGACAGCTATGTGTTAAAAGACATTGACATCCGGATTGGCAAGGGTCGGAAAGTGGCCCTGGTCGGGCAATCAGGCGCAGGAAAGTCCACCTTTGTTGACCTGATACCCCGTTTTTTTGATGTGAATGAAGGGGAGATCAGCATGGATGACATCCCAATCAAACAGATCAAAATCAAGGACCTGCGTAATCTGATGGGCAATGTGAACCAGGAACCCATCCTGTTTAATGATACCTTTTACAACAATATTGCTTTCGGCGCAACAGAAGTTTCTGATGAAGAAGTCATCACGGCTGCCAAAATCGCCAATGCACATGAATTTATTATGGAAAGCCCTCAGGCATACCATACAAACATTGGCGACGGTGGCGGCAAACTTTCGGGGGGTCAGAGACAACGAATAAGCATCGCACGGGCCATTCTTAAAAACCCGCCCATATTGATCCTCGATGAGGCCACCTCCTCCCTTGACACGGAATCAGAAAAGCTTGTCCAGGAAGCCTTGAAAAACGTAATGGAAAACCGGACATCCATTGTTATTGCTCACCGGCTATCGACCATTATCCATGCAGACCTGATTTGTGTAATGCACGAAGGGCGGATTGTGGAAACAGGTACACACCAGGAGTTACTAAAAAAGAATGGCATCTATAAAAAGCTGCACAGTCTGCAAATGTTCTCCTGAACCGGAATTGTTTGAATTACTAATACTTGTGTTTTTTATGCGTTTTAATTACCCTGTTTTTTTATTTGTCTCTTTAATCTGTTTTTTTTCACTTCAGGCCAATGCCCAGGATCCCCTCCCGAAATGGATGACAGAAGCAGAACAAGCCATTTACGGAACTTACAAAAAGGAACTTCCGGAACCAACAAACATCACACCGCCTGAAAATCCGCCCAGAACGCCCGCCGAATTTGAAGAGCTTGAAGCCATTATCATCACCTGGGCCTCATATAGTTCGGAATTAAGAGAAATAGTAGGGTGCGCCCAAAGTGCCGTAAGCGTATACATCATCACCTCAGACCCCGGATGGGTGGAAAATTACCTGGCATCGGGCAATGTACCTATAGATAACATCTACTTTATAGAGGCGCCATTTAATTCTGTGTGGGTCAGGGATTATGGCCCGCAAAGCGTGTACCTCGACGGGACAGATGATCTGGCTTTCATTGACTGGGATTATAACCGGCCAAGGCCTTACGACAATATGATCCCCCAGCTACTGGCCGAATACCTGGATTTACCCGTATACCAAATGGCCTATGACTCAAGCCTGCTTACCGCAACCGGCGGAAACTTCATGACCGACGGTCATGGCACCGGTTTTTCTTCCAGGCTGATACTGACAGAGAACCCCCATCTCAGCGAAGATCAAATAGACCAGGTCATGCATTCGTTCAAGGGGATAGACCGGTATATCAAAATGGATGAGTTGCCCTACGACAACATTTCACACCTCGACATGCATATGAAACTGCTTGATGAAGAAACCCTCCTTGTCGGGGAGTTTCCGGAAGGAATATCTGATGGTCCATTCATAGAAGCCAACCTGGAATACCTGTTAGGCAATTATCAATCATGTTATGACAGGCCTTACAATATAGTCAGGATTCCCATGGCCCCGAGCCCTTCAGGCAATTATCCACCCAACGCGCACTACCGTACCTACACCAATTCATTGATCCTTAATAATCTGGTGTTGGTACCGGTGTATGGTTCCTACCTGGACGATGTGGCACTGGAAATTTACCAGGAGGCCATGCCCGGATACGAAATCATCGGGATCAATATGAACAATGTCATCTCTGCCAGTGGCGCCATACATTGCATAACCCGTGAAATTGCTGCAACAGACCCGGTCTTTATTGCACATGCACGCCTCCGGGCAGACGAAACAAGCGGAAATGACCATGAGATCAAAGCATATATCAGCAGTCAATCAGACATTGAACAAGCCGCCGTTTACTGGACGACGGATCCGGATGCAGGTTTTTACGCCCAGGAAATGATCCAGGAAAACGACACATTTTATACATATATCCCCGCACAGTCAGCTTCTACAGAGGTTTTTTACTACATCAGTGCCACCAATGGAAACAATAAGACCATCAGCAAACCTCCGGTGGCACCGGAAGGATATTACAGTTTTTCTGTTGCGACCGACGAAACACACAGCCCGGTGGCAGAAAGCCCCTTGCGCCATAAGGTTTATCCAAACCCCGGCAATGGTTTGTTATCTTTGTCCCTGTCGCCTTTTTCATCTCCGGTTAACCTGGTTATTGCAGATATGCGCGGTCAAATCGTTTACAGGCATCAATTGCCGGTTTCACAAACAGAAAACCTGCAACATATCGACCTGAGACACGAGGGTCCCGGCATATATATCCTGCACCTTTCAAACAGCGCCAAAACCATCACGGAAAAAATCATCATACATTAAGGGACCCATCGCAAAGTCTTTGCCGGATATGAATTTTGTGTCCCGGGGTGAAAAATTATCTGTATTTTTGCCTTACCTGACAGCCTGACGATTTGTTAACCAACCAGCGAAAAATGGACCTGAGTAAGATCATGACCATATCCGGCAAGCCCGGATTGTTTAAAGTAATTGCAAAGACCCGAAACGGCCTTGTAGTGGAATCACTCATGGACGGGAAGAAGCTGCCGGTTTTTGCCAGCGACCGTTCCAGCACCCTTGAAGACATCAGTATATTTACCAGGGAACAAGAAATGCCCCTCAAGGATGTTTTATGGAAAATGAATGAAACCTATGAAGGAAAACCAGGCCTGGATCCCAAATCAGACCCGGGTAAGCTTAAAAGCGCCTTTGAAGAGATCCTGCCCGATTATGACAAGGAAAGGGTATATGTATCTGATATGAAAAAGGTCTTTACCTGGTACAACATACTGCTCGAAAAAGATATGATCACCAAACCCGAAGAAAGCGAGGAAGAAGCCGATGCCGGCAAGCCTTCCGAAAAGGAAGAGCCCAAAAACAAAAAGGACAAAGATTCGGACTAAGATGCCTGTTAAAATTCATGTACCATAAACTCATCCGTCCGCTGCTGTTTTTGTTTAACCCCGAATGGATCCACCGGGTAATTGCCGGCATGTTGCCTTTGTTTTTTGCTATCCCGGGGATGGCTGCCATTGCCCGTAAGCACTATCATATAAATGACCCGGGCCTGTCCAGGAAGGTGTTTGGATTGGATTTTCCAAATACTGTGGGCATTGCCGCCGGTTTCGATAAAGAAGCCGTCCTCTATAACTCCCTGGCGAATTTTGGCTTTGGCCATATTGAAATTGGAACGGTTACCCCGCGTCCGCAGAAAGGAAACCCAAAACCGAGGCTGTTTCGCTTACCCAAAGACCAGGCCCTGGTCAACAGGATGGGATTTAATAACAAGGGCTTGGATTCTTTTGTTAGAAACCTGAGAAAGAACAGGCCGGGGGTCATTGTCGGGGGCAATATCGGAAAGAACACCCTTACACCAAACGACAAAGCCACCGAAGATTATTGCCTTTGTTTTGAAGGGCTTTTCGATTTGGTTGACTATTTTGTAATTAATGTAAGCTGCCCAAATATCAAAGATCTGGATAAACTTCAGGACAAAGCGGAATTGATCAAGCTCCTGCAGGCCGTTCAGAAGATCAACCAAAGCAAGTCCGGGCCAAAACCCATTTTATTAAAGATTTCGCCCGACTTGAGCCACGCACAGCTTGACGAGGTGCTGGAAATCGTCCAGGAAACCAGACTCGACGGCATTGTAGCCACCAATACATCAACACAGAGAGAGGGCCTGGTGTCAAATCCTGATAATATTACAAGAATTGGGGAGGGTGGTTTAAGCGGCAGGCCGCTGAAAGAAAAATCGACCAGTACCATTGCCTATCTCCACCGGCAGTCGAAAGGAAAAATACCAATTGTTGGTGTAGGAGGAATTTTTGATGCCGAAGATGCGCTGGAAAAATTGCAGGCCGGGGCATCCCTTGTTCAGGTATATACAGGTTTCATTTATAATGGCCCGGGCATCGGCAAAAAGATCAACCAGGGAGTGCTGCGTAAATTTCTGACATCCGATTAAACTTTGGTAAAGTTTTTGTTGTTAAGTTATTATGCGTGCAGATAAATTGGTATATTTATTTCTATTCTTATTGCTTACATCCCTGATCCCTGTTGAGAGCCGGGCAGAGGAGCATGGCTTTCGTTTTAACCGGGACAGGCACTTTGTTTCACTTCCCATACATGTTCGCAACAACCTGGCCGTAGTGCCTCTGTTTATCAATGACAGGGGACCGTTTTATTTCATACTTGACTCCGGGGTAAACACCACCATTCTTACCGAGCCCATGATTGCCCATTTATTAAATCTGCAGATCGAAGAAAGCATTCTGATCTATGGATTGGGGGGCGAAGGCATTGTAGAGGCTGCATTGGCCAGCAATGTAAAAATCAGCATGCGTGGAATCACAGGTAAAAATCAGAACCTGATCGTAATTCCTGAAAATATTCTCTCTTTTTCTGAAGTTTTTGGTTTTCCTGTGTACGGGATTATTGGCTATGATTTTCTTAAACATTTTCCGGTCCAAATAAGCTATGCCACACAAACCATCAGGATATACCAGGAGCCAAATTACAGGATAGACAGAAGAAGCAAGGTGATCCCTTTCCAACTGGTTAATGGCAAGCCCTACCTGGAATCTACGATTGTTGGTTTCAATGGCGATAGCCTGACCACCTATTTGTTGTTTGATCTTGGCGCAAGCCATCCCCTATATCTGAACAAGGAATACATATCGCTATCTGAAAGAACCATTGCCGGCTTTTTAGGAAAGGGGATCAGCGGGAACCTGCTCGGCAGGATTGGCAGGGTTGAAAAACTAATTATCGGAGATACTTATGTAGAAGACCCGATTGTTTCCTATCCTGATGGTGAATTCCTGGAGTTTTATGGTCAGGCCATTACCTGGGAAGGCATTATTGGTGGCGGCATCATCAAACGCTACGATGTGATCCTTGATTATCCGTCCGGACATGTTGTGCTGCGCAAGGGCCAATATTATTCAGAACCCTTTAACACAAGCCTGAGTGGCCTGGAGGTGGTTGCCCGGGGTGCCAATATGCGTAAGTTTATTGTTCATTATGTCAGACCCGGCTCGGCAGGCTATGAAGCCGGCATTCTGTCGGGCGACCAGATCGTGGCCCTGAATATGAAAAGCCATCATCAGCTAACGCTGGAAGATATCCTCGAAGCCTTATCGTCAAGAGAAGGACGGCATATTTCAATGGTTTTGATAAGAGATCAGGAAATGCTGCGCAAACGCTTCCGCCTGCGCGAGGATCTTTGACCGGTCAGTGATCAGGGGATTAAAAAAGGCATGTCTTTTTCCCGGCCCTTCAGAACCCATTCCTCAGGTATTAAACGCCAGTTGTCACGGCTTTGGGGTTCATATATTTCAATATCCCTGAAATAATCAATCATATAACTCCGTAAGTCCTTTTCCGTTGAGCTAATAATACGGTCTGTCAGCTCATGGTGCGGGATGCCGGCCCCTTCGGTCAAATGCCCGCCACCACCGCTTCCGCGATAGGAATTGATGGCTACCCGGTAGGTAGCATCCGGCTCAAAAGGACGGCCGTCTTCCATCCCTTTGATGTCAACCCTCGACCCGGCAGGTTTCGACACATCAACAGTATAAATGATGCCGGCTGCTGAATCAAAATTATAGGGTGCATTGCGCAGGACCCTCCATCCGCGACGATCGGGCGAAACCCTTCCAAGTTCATCCCTGTATAGGTTCAGCAAGTGGTCGTTTTCATTTTGCATCCTGTTAAACCACAATCCATAAGAGTATTCCAGGTGATCAAGAACCTCCTGGCCGCTGAGTTCCATCGTATACAGATAATTTTCGAATTCGTACAAACGGAAAAAATCGCGCATATACACGGTGCCTGCATTTATGGTCTGATCCAAGGTGAGTGGCGCTGTAATGGAAATATCAGCATCCGTTAGTGTCAATTGCACATTATGCACCAGATCGGTGAAAGGGGCGCTCCCAAAAACGGACTCAATAGAGTGAATTGACTCAGACAATTTTCCAACAGGCTTGCTGGCAAAGGTCAGCACTTCCTGCACATCTTTTTCAAATGCCTGGATAAAAGGATGGCTGGGGACAACTTTTTCGGTAGAGATTATCTCAGCACGCACACCATTCAATTCAAAGGTTCGCCTCGAAGTCCTGGAAAAAACAAGTTCGGCGAGGGCCAGATTTTCGGCAAAATGGCCGGGGCCCAAAACCAGGACCTCATCCCCCCCTGTATTGATTACGGTTTGTATCCGCCTGCGATGATCGTGCGATGTAAAGATGACATCGAACCCGGGCACATGCTTTGCAATGAAGCCCGAGGCATTTTCAAGCGGAAAATCATCCGGTTCAGGGTCCAGTGGTCCCATACCACTATGAAACAACCCAACGATTGCATCCGGTTGCTCATTTTCCTTAATATGGGCCACCCAATATCTTGCAGCTTCTGCCATATCCTGAAATTCAAGGCCTTCCCACAGGTGCGGGGGCAACCAATTGGGTACACCCGTGGTGGTTAATCCCAATATTGCAATGCGCACCCGCTGTCGCTCTATGATCACGTATGGCTCAAAATAGGGTTCCCCGCTTTCCTTGTCCAATACGTTGGCTCCAAGCCAGGGGAAGTCAAATTCGTCCTTGAGGCGATTGTACACTTCCGGCCCGGTTTCAATATCATGATTTCCGATGGTGGCTGCATCATAGCGCATAAAATTCATCACGCGGCTGAATAAATTCTTGTCGGCTTCCTGGACAAAATTGGCATAATACGCCGCCGGGGTGCCTTGCAACAGGTCCCCATTGTCCAAAAGAATCAGGTTGTGATTATCCCGCGAACGCATTGTCTGCACCATATAGTGCACATTGGCCATGGATGTTTTCGCCGGCTTGTTGGCCACAAAATCATAAGGAAACAGGCGGGCATGGACATCTGCGGTAGCGGCAATCTGTATCCGGACGTCGCGTCCCATGGCTTCTGCAGGAATACCGGCAAAAACCGCCCAAAGAAAAATGACGGAAAAAAATCTTATTATGCGCATGGATCAACAGGTATTAATAAAATTAAAAAAGGCATCCTGAGCAGATGCCTTGTAAAATATTGTTTAGTTGTTATTGTCCCAGATAGGCCTTAAGCAATTTGCTGCGCGAGGTATGCTTCAACCGGCGAATCGCTTTTTCTTTAATCTGACGCACCCTTTCGCGGGTGAGATCAAATTTTGCACCGATCTCATCCAGGGTCAACCCATGGTTCATGCCAATCCCAAAGTAAAGGTTGATCGCATCCCGTTCTTTTTCTGTCAGGGTGGCCAGCGAACGCTGTATCTCCCGCGCCAGTGACTCATGGATCAGGCTGGAGTCGGCATTGGGAGAGTCCTGGTTGATATATACATCGAGCAGGCTGGCATCCTCGCCCTGCACCAGGGGTGCATCTACCGAAACATGGTGGGTGGAGATCCTGAAAGATTCCGTGATCTTGTCTTCATGCACATCGAGTGCATCTGCCAGTT